>DATIGS010000170.1:0-11394 GCA_035481425.1 Cellvibrio sp.
ATGCTGATGTTGCTTTCGCGCACGCGTTGGGTGAGGCCGGATTTACCGTGTTGGTTAGTGTTCCATTCATCCATATTTAACATGATGCTGTCAGGCTGATGGATGGCGAAAACAGGGCCTTCGGCGAGGATGTTGAGATCAGCGTCGGTGACTATGGTGGCGATCTCGATAATCACGTCGGTGTCGGGGTTGAGGCCGGTCATTTCCAGATCGATCCAGATCAGGTTGTTTTCATTCAGCATGGGTAATTCCTCGGTAAATAGGGCACAATTGCCGCGCAGCTTAAAGTAATTACCCAGTCTAGCCAAACATCCCATTCCTCACAGGCAAGTTCACCAGCGCATGACCAAACGCAAATTGACCCGCCGCCAACAATGGCGCATCGACAAAGTCCAGGAAGAACGTACTGCCCGTGCAGCCAAGCGCGATAAACAGGCCGACGAGCAACTTAATGAGAGCGATCTGGGGCAGGAGCAACTGGGGTTGATCATTACCCACTACGGCACACAGGTGGTGGTAGAGGCGACCGATGGTGAGAATGCCGGGCAACACCAGCGCTGCCATTTCCGCAGTAACCTCGGTTCGCTGGTGACCGGCGATCAGGTGGTCTGGCGGCCGGGCAATCCGATGGGCGTAGTAGTGGCGGTGATGCCGCGCACGTCCGCGTTGCAGCGCCCCGATCCGCATGGCGATATGAAAACCGTGGCTGCGAATATCGACCGCATTATGATTGTGGTCGCGCCCTACCCCGAACCACATGCGAATTTGATCGACCGCTATTTGGTAGCGGCCAATGCGATTGACATAGAACCGGTGCTGGTGATTAACAAAATTGACCGCATCGATGACAGTACACGCGACAAAATTACCTATCTTGAGACTACTTATCGCAACTTAGGCTACAAAGTGCTTATGGTATCTACCAAAACCGACACGGGTTTGGATGAGCTGCGCGAATATCTCACGCATTACACCAGCGTGTTCGTGGGGCAGTCGGGCGTAGGTAAATCATCGCTGGTCAATGCCTTGTTGCCGGAATCAAACTTGCGCGTGGGCGACTTGTCTGCACGCCAAGAGGGCACGCATACCACCACCAGTGCGACCTTATTGCACTTTCCCGGTGGCGGCCATTTGATCGACTCGCCCGGCATCCGCGAATTTGGTCTATGGCATATGGAAGAAGCCGAAGTGCTGGAAGGATTTATCGAGTTCAAGCCATTTATTGGCTACTGTAAATTTCGCGATTGCTCGCACCGCCACGAACCTGGCTGCGCCATTTTGAAGGCGCTGGAAGATGGCACAATCAGTGCAACACGTATGGATTCCTACCGTTATATTTTGCGAACGCTCAACGAAAACTAATCGGTCATTTTTCTAATTTTTATAAAAGGAGCAACTCCATGGCACTTCCCTTTGTGATGGAACCGACCCAACTTGCAGCGCTGCTGGCACAACCCACCAGTAAACTTTTGATCATCGACATGTGCGCCGAGCAAACTTATTTGCAAGGCCATATCGACGGCGCAATCCATGTGCCGCCGCATAAAATTTTAGCTGGCCAACCGCCAGTGCCCGGCAAAATCGCCTCGGTTGAAACACTCAATCGCGTATTTTCTTTTTTGGGTTTAACGCCCGATACCCACGTAGTGGTGTACGACGATGAAGGTGGCGGCTGGGCCGGCAGAATGATCTGGACACTCGATGCGATTGGCCACAAACACTATTCCTATTTGAACGGTGGATTGCATGCGTGGCTGGCGTCCGGCCAATCGCTTACCAAAGAAATCCCGGTACTGACCCCAACCAAAGTGAGCGTCACTATTGACCCTAAAGTTGTGATTGAAGTGACGGATATTCTCGGCGAAATGGATCGCGCCGATTTTGTGGTGTGGGATGCGCGCAGCCCGGCAGAATTTAGCGGTGAACGCATTACCGCGCAAAAAAATGGCCATATTCCCGGTGCAATTAATTGCGAGTGGACCAACCTGATGGATCGCAACAATGCACTGCGTATCCGCCCAGATGCACGCGAATATTTGGCATCACTCGGCTTCACTGCCGACAAAAGAATTGTCACCCACTGTCAAAGCCATCACCGCTCCGGCTTCACTTATTTGGTGGGAAAAGCTGTGGGCTTGAATATTCGCGGCTACCACGGCTCCTGGGCCGAATGGGGCAACCATCCGACCACACCGGTAGCGCAGCTGCATATTGTTGCGTGATGCCAAATCGACACACTGAAAAATAAAAACGCCGCTGCAAACAGCGGCGTTTTTATTTTTCAAATGCAAGATCCAAATCGAAGCCTGCGCAAAGTTTCATTCATAGCGAAGCTATGATGTGAAATCAAATTATTGGAATGCAAGTTGTAAATCCATAAGCCCACGCCCTGGATTTTTTCTACCTAAAAGACCAACAACGGTCTTATCGGCTGGGACATGAAGCTTATAAGAAGTGACGCCATCTTTTTCATTAACGCCAATAATCCAGCCGCTTTCAAAATCATGCCGCGTATGAAAACGCACATCGATGATTCCGTAATCGCCTTGAACTTTTATTTCCACTTCAACAATTTTATCGCCAGGTACGGAACTGCGCTTAACCCGAGGGGCATCACCGTCAAAATCATCCGATGTCCAGGGTGTTGCAGATTTATCATTATTCGCGAAGTATCCTTGAATATTAATCACCCCACATCCGCCTTGGTATTTAACCGCCATCCCCACCAATGGCTCCCCTTTGGGCGACAGCGAAAGAAATTTCCAATTACCCTGTTTCGATTTCGACGCTGGAGTAGTCCATTGCAAACCGACCGGCAATATTGTCCACATCGCATCTGTGCGGGTTGTTTTTACATAGCTTCCATCTTTATCTAAAAACCATTCCGGATAGCGCTGGCTTTCAATAACAATTTTCTGGCCAAAGCGCAACGTTTTGTCTGCAGGAGCATCCTTATCACGTGTGGCCTTATTAATGATCCAACGCTCTTTTATATCGTTTTCGCCGTCGGTGTAATCGTTTGAGTAGTAGCAATCACGTGAGTCTTTCCAGACACCCAAAACGGTATATGATCCCAACCCCGAATCCAGCGAAATTAATTTTACATGTGAGCGCTCTGCTAAATCACCGCCTTCCCAGTGTCGAACAATGGCGGAGTTGTCGATCCGATTAAAAGGATTCACACAATATAAATTCGTCGCCTTATTTATATCGTCACTCAAGGTTGGAAAAAATTCTGTCAGTGCTGCATCTTCTGACGCTAGTGCCCCGCCAAGTACCGCACCTTCTGCCCAATCCTCTTTAAACGCTGAAAGATAATTACCATCTTCATTGCGCAAACAAAACGAATCGAAATATTTTACCGGGTCGCCTAATTTAAGCCCATCATGTAAAAATTTAACGTCTGCCGCATCTGTACGCGGCGTTGTTCGAGTAACAACATTATCGAAGGTTGGCGCATTTGCTGTACGCACACCAAACTCCGGCACCAAATGACTGAGCCCGCGCCATTTCAGCAGCGTTGCTATTAGCGATGTGTGATCAAATGGCGCAGCGGTTGTCGAACGAAAAACGGTGCCTTTTTCAATCAACGGTGAAACAAGAATTGTGGGCACACGGCCGCCGTAACGATTAAAACCAAATTTTTCTTCCAGCTTGTCTGGCGCGGGATTATTTCCCCAAGGGGCGACTGCGGCTGGCGGAGCTACATGATCAAAGGATCCGACAGGTTCATCAAATGTGATCACAAACAGCGTTTTCTCCCACGCTTGTCTATTCGCAATCAGGCTGGAGTAAATACTTTTCACTAAATTTTCTCCACCGTCCAGGTTGCAGGGCGGATGGTAATCATCACCCAAGTGGTAGAGCACGTTAGCGGCCGAAGTTGAGCTGGTGCTTTGCGGGCTAATAGACCAAACAGGTTCAATAAACGTAAAATTTGGCAACTTACCCGCGCGCGCCGCTGCGTGAAACTTATCAAATTTTTCACACTGGGATTTAGCCGATGGGATTTTTTTAATCTCGGGGAATAACCGGAAACTGTACATCGAATTGACCGAAGAATCGCTCAAGGATCTCATGTAGCTAAGCGTTGAATCAGTTACTCCTTTTGCCAGCAATGTAATTGCCGTTATCAACTCACTGGTTAGCACAAATGCGGAAAGAGCCCAGGAAACCGGAATTGCAAATAGGGAGGATGCGCCTGCTTGACCGCGATATATATCAATTAATTTTGCAATATTGTCCTGCAACAAACCTGATCGGAAAAATATCTTCCAAGTGGTATTGTTTTCAGAGAGCGCATTGAAAATTGTCTTTGCATTGAAACGATCATCGCCTAGTTTATAACCCACTAGCTTTTCAATACTTTTTGCCTGATCGCCCTCTTCCAAAAAGCCGTTATTCACCAAACCTTTAGAGGTTCCACAAAATGCAAATGCGCGGTTGGTGTTGGTTTGGGAAGGAACTGATGAAAACCACATATCGCAAACCGCGTAGTGTTTGGCTAGCCCGTTGAGCACGGGTAACTGGTCTGGGGTATAACTGCGCATGACTTGATCCGCGTACTTGATAACTTGTGCATCGGAACAACCGCGGTCATGTTTAAGGACTTTCACGTAATCCTCAATAAAGCCTCTCATTGTTGGCACAGCACCGCCGCCAAAATGCTGCCGTTTTACCTCGTCAAAACTTTCACCGGGTGAAAAATTGGGGCAATTCAACGCATTAGCACCGCGTATGGGCGGAATAGTGAGTTTTCTCCAGGCCCTATTGTTAGTTGCTTCTTCAACGATTTCTTTAGTCGTTTTTCCTTGAAAATAGGGAATCGTTTTATTCGTTAATTTATCCATAACGACAATTAAGGTATTACGATGATCTTCAACAGACATTTTGTGCAGTTGATCAGCAGTTCGATCACCATGACCGAGCAAATAAATCACTGCACCTGCCATACCTAAAATATCGTTGTCGCTCTTGTTTGCAAAAAAGGCAGCGGTCTGATTTGAATATTGCAGCAACCGGGCAACAATAGCTTCACGTTTGCGCTTGTCAGTTGTTAACAAGGTGGTATCGCCCCAATTGCCAGCACTTAGAATGCCATCCCAGGACATAGCAATATTTTGTCGGAGTTCAAGCTGTGAGCTATTTAGAAAATTATTTAGATCAATGCCCTGAAGCCCTTCGTAACTTCTCTCTCCTGCCCTTAAGGGCGGAATATTGTGTTGCGGGGCATCACGTTCATAGAGCCACCCAAGTAAACTATCAAGAGATCGATTTTCCAGCATCAATAAAACAACATGCTCAATCCCATTCATGGATAAGCTTTTAGCAGTTGCATTTGGTTCGCCTAAAGATGGTGAGGTAGGTTGCATTGTAAAAACTCCTTTTGACAATAGATGAAGGTGCAATACACCTATTTTAGATTCCATAGAAAATAGCGCTGTCCATGCATGATGTAAGCATCGCCGTGGAACGGTACTGGTGAACGAAAGAATGTTTGCTGAAAGGAAAAATTGGAACCCGATGTGCATTGCAAAGCGCTCATGCAACGCAATTTCAGTTTTGGAAACAAAAACGCACTATTGGCGCATAGAAAACTATCTCATGTTTCAAAGTTCGCCACCATTACACAAAATTACACAGGGCGCTTTTTAGGCATTAAGCAAACTTCGTTAGTCGGAATAGAAAACTGGCGAGGGGCGGAATTAAATTTATAAAGCGGGTAAAGGCAACTTTCGCATGGATTTTAGGCGTATCAACCTATGTTGAAAATTCATTTTTTGCCAAAAAAAATAATAGTGATTTTCAATCCACCGAACTTTTCTGACTCGGACAGAAATAATTTCGCACCATGCCACTGGGCAATGCGCTCCACAATTGCCAGCCCTAAACCGTGGCCGCGCCCTTGATGATAACTGCTCTCGGTACGGTAAAAAGGCTTAAGCACTTTGTCACGTTCAGCGATTGGTATTCCGGGGCCGTCGTCTTCAACTTGCAAATGCAATTGCCCGTCGATTAATTGCACACTCAGCTGCACTCGCCCGCGTCCATAGCGCAAGGCATTTTGCAAGAGGTTATGGATAAGCATGGCGAGGTATTCCGGATCGCCCTGCACTTGCAGCGGCTGGGCGGAGGTAGCGATAAACACATCCACTTGCCCGCGATAAAAATCTTCACATAAGTGAACAACAAATTCCGCAAGCTGGATCGGCTTGGGGATGAAAGTGATGGTGGCTTGCTCCAAGCGCGCATAATTCAGTAGCGCTTCAACCAGCGATTCCATCGCAATTAAATCGCGATTTAAATGCGCGAGGTTTTGCTGCTGTTCTGGTGTTAAATTCGCTTCTTCCAGTACATCCAAACCAAAACGCAAACGCGCCAGCGGTGTGCGCAAATCGTGTGACAATCCGCGCGATAATAATTTGTTGTCAGCCACCAGCTGCTCAATGCGCTGCGCCATGCGATTGAAATCCTGCTCGATGGTTTGGATATAGGAATGTTTGTCGGCAGCGATGCGCACCTGCAAATCGCCTGCGCCAAATGCCTGCGCGGTTTTGCGCAAGAGCGCGAGGCGACGCAGCAATGGATACAACCAAATCAGCACCATAAGAATAACGCCGCCGTAAAACAGGAGCGTCAACAACCAGCGCAATGCATTATTTGTCTCCTGGTGCAATTCATCGGGCAAGGTCAATGACAATACCTGCTGCTGATGCGCAAGATAAAAATGCAACGTGAGTTGGTTGCCCGACTCCAGTAGCAATGGTTCACCCTGTTCAAAATTTTGTTTTACATCGTTAGGCAGGGGGAAATCACCATAGGCCGTCAGTTGTGGCTGCATCGCCGAATGATTAAGCCACGTCGAATTTTGATTGCCCGCATCAATCACGTTTGCCAATTCGCGCCCCATATTTTTGTAGGCGCTGAGCGTCGGGTCTTCTACTCCAGCAAATTGCGCGCTGTACCAGCGGTCTATTCCCCAACCGAGCCCCACTACGGCGGTCAGTACAACTAATAAAAGTGATAGGGTCAGGCGCTGCACAGTTACTCCCAGGCTTCCGGTGAAAATAAATAACCTTTGGCCCAGATCGTTTTTATACGGAAAGGAAATTCGGTGTTGTCGTACAGTTTTTTGCGCAGCCGCGAAATGCGGATATCAATCGAGCGATCAAAACCATCGTATTCAATTCCACGCAACTGCGTTACCAGCGCCTCGCGGCGAATCACTTGTCCGGCTTGGCTGGCCAGCAGCCAGAGCACATCAAATTCGTTGGCGGTGACGGGAATCATTTCATCGCGATAGACAACCGTTTTTGCATCGCGCAGGATTTTTAAATTGCCGAATTTTAATTGCCCTTCGGGTTCGGCGTGCTCGGTATGCTCTGCTACATCGCGCCGCAACAGGGCTTTGATCCGCGCCAGCAAAACGCGTGGGCGTACCGGTTTGGTTAAATAATCATTCGCACCTAATTCAAGGCCGAGAATTTCATCTGCCTCTTCGCCGCAAGCGGTGAGCATCAACACCGGCCCGTGATAAAACGCGCGCAATTCGCGACAAATTTCGAAGCCATTTTTGTAGGGCAGCATCACATCAAGAATAATCAATTCCGGCGGCTGGGCTTTAACGCTGGCGAGCACCTGGTCGCCGCGATCAATATGGCGCAGCTGGTAATTGTGGCCCTCCAAATATTGCAGTATCCACTCGGCGAGGGAGGCATCATCTTCCACCAATAAAATGCTGGCCTGCGTTTGGTTTTTGAATTGGGATTGGATTTTTGTATTCATAAGCAATTCAATTTTAAATTTGCCACTATTAAACATTTCGCCGCTATTAAAAAAATCGCCACCATTAAAAAAGCCGCCACTGGGTTTTGCGGCGGGTATTGGCTTTGTACACCCATGCCACTTCCAGCTCTGCCTGCGCAACGATCGCTTGCGTCTGCGTATCAATCAATTGCAATTGCACCGAGGTGTCGCTGGCAAATGCATAGACATAATTACCCGCGTCGACATTTTGCCAACAGTGCAGTGGGTGCCTGGCGCCTTTTTGATATAAACAATAATTTCCCACCTGTGCACGCCATTGCAATTGCACGCGTTGGTAACACACTTGCCCCTGATGCAATGCCACACAGCGCCCGGGTTTTAGCTGTAAGTTTGCCGGTTTATCTGCTGTGTTATTTGCAGTGTTGTTTGCGGTGATAGTTGCGTCGCCCTGCGCGCTCACCGGCAGCACCTGCGCGCACAATAAAACCAGCAATGCATTGCATATGTGGCGCCTGATGCTCGCGAGCAAGCGCGGGCGAATTGCACAAAGTTCCATTTGCGTGATCATCGTTAGAACACGTAGCTGATGGCAGTGGCGATGGTATCGCCGTGGTCATCGAGAATAAGCGGGCTCGCGGTGAAGGTCGACTCCATACCGGTGCGCCGGACATATCCGCGAAATACCCACTTCTCACTCAACGGATAAGTGGCGCCAACCTCCATTACATAAGACCAACCTGGCGGCGCTTCATATTCAGGATATTTAGCGGAAGCCTCGTCGGCGTGGATCGAAAAATAATAATCAGTGATGTCTTGCGAGCGATAAGTCGCACCGACAATACCGTGGAAATTCCAATTGCGATGTTGCCAATAGCGCGCGAGTTTTAGTGAAGCCAGTTCACCATAGTGAGTGCGGCTGATATCGGTGAGTGCGTGCATTTGCACAATATAATTGCCGTAATAGGCAGTGGCGCGCAGCCCCGACATATAATCGCCGCGGCGCGTATCCAGGCCGCGATAATCATCGGCCTCCTCTGCGCTCATCTCATCGTGCTGGCCGAGCGCCACCCAATCCAGCGCCCAATTACCATCGTTGTTGTAAGCGTTGTAGCCATTGTAAAAGTTGTAGCCGATGGTGAATTGCTCAAGGCTTTGCGAAAACAATTCCATAAACCAGCCATGGTATTGATAGCGCGCATTCACATCGAGAAATATTTCCGTGTGCACTTCGCCTTTCTCATTACCTTCGGGCACGCCCGCTATGGCGCTGGTATAGCTGGTCAAGCCTGCGCCTGCTTCGATATAACCGCCGTTGCCTTCATCCGGGCCAGAGGCGCCCTTGCGCACGTCGCTGGAGAGATCGCCAGCAACTGCATTCCATGCAACACATAATAAAAATAAATTGCAGCAGACAAATCCCAATGTGCGCGCGCTTAAACCTGTAACCATAAACAACCTGTGATGCTAAAAAGTCAGGGAGATCCCCACTGACGGAATAATTCCCATACCCACTTCATCTTCCAGAAAAAATGTCGGTGGCGACTGGGTGCGTTTGTAATCCAAATTGCGATCCGTGACATTTTGGCGATTGAGCACATTGAGGATATCAACGGTAAAGCTGCCGGCATAACCCCAGAGCGTTAATTCCCGCTCAGCGCGCAAATCCAAGCGCGAATAAACCGGTAAATTTTCTGAATAGGGCTCGCCGTAAACCGGTAATACATGCCCCTCAAAATAGGGGTTGGGTTGGACGCCGATAATCGGAGTAATGGCGCGGCCCGATTGTACTGTTAATCGCGTGCCTATATTCCATAAATCGGTCAATTGGTAGTTCACCACCCAATTCAATACCAGCGGTGTATCCAGATAATAATCCTGTTCCACATCGGTGAGCTGATTGGTGCGGGTACTGTGCGATGCACTGATCGCCAGCCAACCGTACCACCGATCAGTTAAGGCTTTATTAATAAACACATCAACGCCATAAGCCTCGCCTTCCACATTATTGGTATACAACGGCTGGCTGGTGTCCTCGGGGTCGCCCGCGAGCGGCAAATCATCCATGGTTTTGTAATAGGTCGTAATCGACCAACTCCAGGCATTGGCCAATTCCTGTTTGATGCCAAGCGTGTAGTGATTGGAGGTGGGCGATTTTAATTCGCTATTGCCAATTTGCGGGAAGGTTTTATCTATATCGGGTAAACGATCATAGGATCCAGCCGAGGTATTGAGTGTCCAGTTGTCGACAAATTTCCACGCAAGGGCAGCGCGCGGATGGACAAACGTTTCTTCGGTAAAATTGTTGTAGTGACC
The DNA here is from genome assembly GCA_035481425.1 of Cellvibrio sp. Taxonomy (GTDB): domain Bacteria; phylum Pseudomonadota; class Gammaproteobacteria; order Pseudomonadales; family Cellvibrionaceae; genus Cellvibrio. The sequence continues at coordinate 10,081 of DATIGS010000170.1, forward strand.
TTGCACGCCCAAATCCAATGCCAGCTTGTCGGTAATACGCCAGTTGTCATTGAGATAGGTCGCATATTCCTGGATGGTCACCTGGTTGTTGGTGGTAATTAATTCGCCGCGGCGCAATTCGCAATCCGGATCAAATTCCGTGCACACATAATTAATAAAACGCGCCGCATAAACATACTCCTTGCGATGACTTTCTACACCCATGCCGAGCTGATGATTGTCGCCCAACAAGATGTTGTAATTAACCACGGCGTAGACATCTTCGGTCGTCATATCAAAATAATATTTGTCGCCACCCCAAAACGTATCTTCATTATTTTTATAGTGGCCGAGCTGTACATCCAGATCCTGTTGCGCACCAGCTGCAAACTGCCAACGCAAACTCTGGCTGGCAAAATTATTGTTAATTTTTGCATCGCCTGCAAAATCCGGTTCTTCCATTGCCGCATCAGACTGCTCGGTAAATTCTGCCGAGGCCAGATCGGTAGCACCATTGGCGCTCAGTGTGAACTTGTGGCTATCACCCAAATTGTATTGGTATTTAAATTGGTAATCGGTGTCTTCCGGGACATCCTGAAAAATAATGCCATCTTCTTCCTCGGCATCGTCAGTGTCGTAAAAATGCTGCAGCAGGCTGGTGCGCCCCGACAAATAAAAAGCCGAGTTCTCGCTCACCGCGCCCTCGACAAATAATCCGCCGCGCAATACCGACACATCGACTTTGGTGCGCAGCTCCTGGTTTTTAGGATCGCGCAAGCGGATATCAAACACGCCGCCAATCGCATTGCTGTAACGCGGCCCGAAACCGGCGGAATACAAATCAAAATTCTGGATAATATTTTCGTTGAAGATCGAGGTGGAAAATGCATGGAAAACATAAGCGGCGGGGGCACCATCGACCATATAGCGATTGTCGCTCGGCGATGAACCGCGCACCGCTGGCGCGCCGCCAATTTCGCCGGTAGCAATCACCCCCGGCAAACTGAATACCGCCATCAGCGGATCGCCGAGCGCACCGGGCACATCGATAATTTTTTGCGCCTCCTCGGTAATCACCGAGTAATCACTTTGGCGCCCCTGCACAATCAATTCCTCCACCGCGGGATCATCACCATCAGCATCATCTGCCGCATTGGCAAGCGCAGGTGCGGAAATTGTGGGAAGGGCAAGGTGCAAGAATAAAAATCCACGGGCGATAGGCGGTATACGCATGACAGTCTCCTTTTCAGCGGCGCAGTGATTGAAAAAACAGAGCGCACAGCCTAGCAATGGCCTGCCAGCATGGGTGTAACAGAGCGCATGCGTCTGTATCAG
>DATIGS010000171.1:0-3486 GCA_035481425.1 Cellvibrio sp.
GAAGGGATCGATCAGCACCACGCCAAAGTAGTCCAGGAAAACAACAAATACGTCCTCAGAGATAACAACAGCGCAAGTGGCTGCTTTATTAATGGCCAGCGCATCACCCAAAAAGAAATCCTGCCCGGCGATATTATCAAAATCGGCAATAGCGAAATTATTGTCCTCGACCCGCGCAGCCTTCCCGATAAAAGCAAAGACACCTATGTCGCCCCCTGGCGCCTGGTCTCCGATAGCAGTTGGCTGGCGGGCAAGCATTTTATCCTGCCCCCGGAGCGCAGCACGGTCATCGGGCGCGGCAACCAGTGCGATATAGTTATCCCCGGCACCCATTTATCGCGGCGCCATACCGAAATCAGTATCGAAGGCAACCACCTGCGCATCAAAGACCTGGGTTCAGCGAATGGCACCTTCCTGAATGAATTGCGGGTAGACAATGCCACCGCCAACAATGGCGATCGACTGCGGCTGGATGTGTACACCTTCCGCATAGTGGCGCCGGACCTCGAAGACAGCAAAACCCGGATCCGCAAACCTATTGATGAATTGAGCAAACCGGTCGAGCGCAAACTGCCCAGCAGCGAACCCAAACGCTGGAAAACCCGCCCGACTTCGCCCGGTAACCGTATCGAACCCCACTTGCACCAGGGGCGCCGCAAAGCCTGGCTGGCATTGGCCGCCGCCGCCCTGATTGCGGTTGCTATTGTCGCTTATTTGTTGTGGTAGAATCCGCGCCCTACTAGCTCAAAGAACCCTTGCTACACCTCGGGAGTCAACCCGATAGTTTTCCGTAGTTTCAATTATCCAGTAGTTATCAATCAATAAACGTCAGGAACACATCATGAGTTTTGAACTTGTCCCTGCGGGCAAAAGCCTGCCCGATGACTTTAACGTAGTTATCGAAATCCCCATGAACTCCGGCATCAAGTATGAGATTGACAAAGACAGCAATGCGCTGTTTGTTGACCGCTTGGTGAGCACCGCCATGTACTATCCCTGCAACTATGGTTATATCCCCAACACCCTGTGCGGCGATGGCGATGCAGCAGACGTACTCGTGGTATTCCCACAACCAGTACAAGCAGGCTCAGTAATTCGCTGCCGCCCACTGGGCGTGTTGAAGATGACTGACGAAGCCGGCGAAGACGCAAAAATCGTAGCGGTACCGCACGATAAACTGACCACCATTTACAGCGATGTAAAAACCCTGCAAGACCTGCCTGCAATTACCCTCAAGCAAATCGAACATTTCTTTGAGCACTACAAAGATCTGGAAAAAGGCAAGTGGGTAAAAGTAGCTGGCTGGGGCGACCTGGAAGAAGCGCGCGCAGAAATTTTGAAAGCAGCTGAAACCTACAAAGCTGGCAAGTAATCTAAAAGCCGCATCGACGGCAAAAAAATAGTGCTAACAAAGCACAAAAAAGTAAAAACCGAAAAAGCAGTATCAACCGCTTGATCAGGTGAGAGAGATCACCGCGAGCCATTCACTGAATGGCTCGCGGTTTCAAAAGCGGGCAATACCAGCAGTGCAAAAAGGCAAGGATCAGGCCGAACAGAATAAGACCAGTGGCAGTGAGTAACGCATTAAACGCCTGGAACCACAACACGAGCAGGCCGCCGTTTATCACAAAAAAACAACAGCAAGAAAAAACACAAGGTACTGACCATGAGTTCTGACTCTGCCGTAAATTCTGCTTCCGCTACGAGCGCTATACCTACCACAAAACACCCCTTGCTCTGGGTGCCATCCGGTTATTTTACGATGGCGCTGACGTACAACATGTTGACTGCCGCTGCGGTCGTTATGTTTAGCAACCTCGGCATGAATAACGCTGAAGCTGCTGCCTACGCGAGTGCACTTGGCCTCGCCTATACCATCAAACCGTTCTTTGCCGCCTTTTTGGAAATGTACAAAACCAAAAAGTTTTTTGTGCTGCTGTGCCAAATTATTTTGGGCGTAGGTTTTATCGGCGTCGCACTGGTGATGAACCTACCCAATTACATCACCTTGATGTTGCTGTTCTTCTGGGTGCTTTCATTTATTGGATCATCACAAGACATCACCACCGACGGCGTTTACGTCACCTCGCTTGATGCAAAATCCCAGGCACTCTACTGCGGCTGGCAAAGCCTGAGCTGGAACCTCGGCAAACTCGCAATGATGAGTGTGATGGTGGTGCTGAGTGGCGTATTGCACGAACATTATTTCAAACTCGATCCGCATGTCTCTGGCCCCGAGTGGATTAAATCCTGGCAAATCGTTTTTGCATTATTAGGTGTGCTCATGTTGATTATGGCCGCCTGGCACTGGCGCGTGATGCCCGATGGCGCGCGCGCTGAAAACACACCGCGCAATCCGAAAGAAGCCATTAGCACCTTGATGGATGCATTCGTCACTTTCTTCCAGAAGCAAGGCATCTGGATGATGATTGGTTTTGCCCTGCTGTTCCGCATCAGCTTCGGATTCCTGAATGCCCCCAGCATGTTGTTTATGAAAGACACGGTAGAAAACGGTGGGCTGGCATTAACCAACCAGGAATTCGGTGTTATCTACGGCACCTTCGGCTTGGTCGCCCTGTTGATCGGCTCATTGATTGGCGGCGCTTATGTGGCGAAAAAAGGCCTGCAAAAAGCCCTCTTCCCACTGTGCTTCTGCGTAAACATTCCCAACATCACTTTCTTGCTGATGGCAATTTATCAACCCGAAAGCCATTTGTTGATTAGCGCCGGCGTCATCATTGAGCAATTCTTCTTTGGGATTGGCTCAGTCGGTTTCATGATCTATTTGATGCAGCAACTTGCACCGGGCAAATACGCAACAACTCACTACGCATTCGGTACAGCGTTGATGGGCTTGTGCATGATGCTCACCGGAATGGTGAGCGGTGTGCTGCAACAGTCTATGGGTTATATCGGCTACTTTGTGTTTGTGATGGCAGCCACTATTCCGTCATTCCTGATTTGCTGGTTCGCACCTTTCCCGCACAAACACGAATAAAATCGGCGCAATACACTCACAAAAAAACCGGCCTTGCGCCGGTTTTTTTATCTCAAGATTTTAATTTTTTAATGCCGGGCGACAATATCAAAATTGGCCGAATAGCGCTCGATCCACTCCAGCGCGGCCTCTTCGCTGGACAATTGCCGCCCTTTTAATGCAAGACGCTGGCGATAATCTTCGATCTGGCATACCTGCTCAACCATACGCGTGCGGAAATATTCATCATTGCTGGTAAAGCGCACACCCACCTCATAAGTATTGGACGACTCCTCGCGCCGCCAAACAATCACTCCGCGCCCATGGTAATCCGGTTTGGTGATCGGGATATCAAACTCCACCATAGTGCCGACCTTGACCGGTTTATCGGTAATAAAACACAGGCCACCTGCACTCAGGTCAAGCACCCGCACTTGTGAAGCCTCTTCGCTGCCTGCACAGACCTGGATGGGAATCGAGGTGGGATGGCGAATATAAGAACGCATAGT
>DATIGS010000172.1:0-10369 GCA_035481425.1 Cellvibrio sp.
CCACTGCGGGAAAGTCATGGTATCAACTGCAAAAGGCTGCTCGCTGGCCAGCGCCTCTTCAGAAATCATTTCAGAATCCCACAAACGCAATTCGCGCAATTCTTTTTCGATGTCGATTAAAACTTCAGCGACAGCAATGTGGATATTGGTCATGGCTTCCCACTTATTTATGGATTACATGCGTGAATGGCGGCAACGAATTTAAAATCGCCTTGCCATAACGCTTGGTAATAATCCGACGATCCAACAAACTGATCTTGCCGGTATCAGTTTCGGTACGCAGCAAACGACCACAAGCCTGAATCAACTTGAGCGAGGCATCAGGCACGGTGATTTCCATAAACGCATTTCCACCACGCGCTTCAATCCACTCGGACAACGCAGCTTCAATAGGATCATCCGGCACTGCAAATGGTAGCTTGGCGATAACGACGTGAGTGCAATATTTCCCCGGCAAATCCACACCCTCAGCAAAACTGGCGAGACCAAAGAGCACACTGCCCTGCCCATCATCGATTCGCTTTTTGTGTTGGACCAACATTTCCTGTTTGGAACTGTCCCCCTGGATCAAAATGATTTCGCGCAGGTCTTCAGGCATCTCATCAAATACATCCAGCATTTGTTTGCGCGATGAAAAAAGCACCAGCGTACCGGCATCCTGATCAATCAAGTTAGGCAAGTCATCGATAATGGCGAGTGTATGTGCGTCGGCGTTGGTTGCCTCAATCGTCGCCGCCGGAATTTCCAGCGTCGCCTGCTGAAAATTAAACGGGCTGGGCACTACTTGATAGTGCGCATCGTTGGGCGTGCCCGCGCGCATTTGGAAGCGATAAAAATTTCCCAATGCAGTTAAGGTTGCAGACGTGATGACCACACCACAGGCTTTTTCCCACAGACTGTATTCGAGAGTTTTGGCCGCGACTATAGGGCTTGAACAAACTTCCAGATCCATATTGCCGCTGCTATCAACCGGTGTTAGCCAGCGCGCTTTGGGTACAGACGATGAAGCATCGGGCGTGGCAAAACTCGCCCAGAGATCGCGATTAGCATCGGCACGCGCTTGCCATGCACCCAATATAGGATAGTGATTTTCCAAATCAATTTTCGGCACAGGACAATGCGCATCTTCCATCGCCTGGGTTAATTCGTCGCACATTTTTCTGAGCAATTCACTCAAGCGATCAAAACCTTTGTACAACTCAACACAAGGAATTAATAAATTCTGTGGGATCACGCCGTTTTCAAAACGGTAGTGGGACTGGCGATCATCAAACGCAATCGTTTGCGCAAGCGATTCAAAAACAGGATACAACTGATCAAGCCGTTGCTTGCAATCGATCAATGCGGCGGGCAGCTGCTCACCAAAGCGATCAACATTCCCTGCGCCGCTGATCACCCCAAGCATAGCGCCAAGGGATTTATTGCATTGATCCAGCCATTTGCTCGTCGAGAGCATGCGGCTGTGATGCGCAAAATGATTGAGCGCTTTTTGCGGTAGATGGTGGCCTTCATCGAAAATGTAAATCGTATCTTCCGGGGCCGGTAAAATTGCGCCGCCACCCAAAGCCAAATCGGCAAGTACCAAATCGTGGTTGGTAACAATGCAATCGACCGAATGCATGGAGTCGCGCGCTTTAAAAAAACTGCACGCAGATACATTAGAGCAGCGCCGCCCGGTGCATTGGCGATGATCCGTGGTGATAATTTGCCACTCGTTTTGTTCAAGCGCTTGTGGCCAGGTATCGCGCTCGCCTGACCATCGATTTCCCGCCAGGGCATCCATCATGGATTGATAGAGCTTTATGCCTTGTGCAGATACGCTGGGCATTTCATCTTCATACAATGCGCGCGTGGGGTTCATGCCACTTTCGTATTCGGCAATCACATTGTCGAGCTTGCTTAAACACAGATAGCGACCGCGACCTTTGGCCAGCGTGAATGAAAATGACAAGCCGCTATTGCGATGTAACTCGGGTAAATCCTTATTAACAATTTGTTCTTGCAGCGCAACTGTAGCGGTGGACACAACAAGTTTTTTGCCGAGGGCTTTTGCCATCACAATCGCAGGCAATAAATAGGCAATGGTTTTACCTGTACCTGTACCCGCCTCCACCACACAAATATGGCCACCGGCGCGCTCAACAATTTCACGGTGATTTTCGTCATCCAACGAAATGCTGCCGAGTGTTTTTGCAATTTCGGCAATCATCAGTTTTTGGCCGTAACGGGATTTTAAGCCCTTGTTTTCCAAAAACTGGCTATAGGCACCTTGAATTTGTTTTTTGAGCGCATCAGTCAGCATTAGCGATTTTACTCACCACTGCATTGGCATAAATTCCCAAGGCGATCTCGCGTTGACCGCTGGGGATATGATTCATCCGCAATTCGAACTCAGCCTTTTCTGTAGCCAGTAACGCCGGATCATAAGGCGTATTGTTAACGCCGTATTTTACTTCAGGCACTTTGCCATACAACATCTCGTAAGCAATGCAGTTGGTCGCATGCAACACATAATTGCCGAGCACCTGGTGATCCAACGCCGCCATTAATTCATCGGTATCAGCGTAATTGCCATCGAGCACGCTACCAAAAGCCAAATGCACATTGCCTTTGTTGCCTGCAATTCCCATGGCGATGCTTTTCACATCTTCATGCTCTTCTTTTTGGTAGCTGCCTTCGGTGCGCTGCAAATAAAGTTCACGCGCTTTGGCGGCATCGCACGGATCAAGCTCGTAAGAAATAGAAACCGGTACTATGCGCAATTTGCGAATGTAATCCGCGAACTCTTCGGTCTTGGGTTTGTTAAGTGCAATCATACCCAGCACCGCCGAATTGGTTTTATCACAACCATCTTTTGCGCGCCCTTCGCGCTGGGCAATCCAGATGCTGGAGTGCTCGTTGCAAATGGAGTGATAGATATAACTCGACAAATATTTCGCGGCTTTTAATTTTTCACGCGGCGCCTTGGCAGAACGGTTGACGATAAAACTTTTGTTCAAGCGCATTAAATCTGACACAAAGGGTTTGGTCAGCAGGTTGTCCCCTATCGCAATACGTAAGGTGTTGCTGTCGTTGTGGTACAACACCCAGTTCACAAATGCGGGGTCCATGGCGATATCGCGATGGTTACTGATAAATAAATAAGGCGTGTGTTTGTCGAGCTTTTCCAAACCCGATGTCGTGAGCGATTTAACGCGCGTGTTGATCATTCCCGCCATGTATTTCTCAACGACATCCTGGAATCCTTTCACATCGCTGATTCCCGCCAATTGTTGCGAAAGTTTCATGCGCACCAAAGGTTTTAACAGCCAGCCCAACCAGCTATGCAGCGATGGAAATTTTAGCCGGGCTACTGCATCAGCCAATTCCGGATCGGCCAGCATACGGTCGAGCGTTGGGCGAACTTCATCGTCGCGATACGGGCGGATATCATCAAATTCATTCATAGCGGGAGGTCGTCACTCGGAGGTCAATATAGATGTGTTCAATAGGTGTTAAGTCTGGCACAAAACCCGAAAGGAGCATGCTGACTTCAATGGCACTACAGGCTTGGCTAATCCTGCCAACCCAGCGAAAATAGGCGCACAAAATACCGAAAAGAGTCACAAAATGCCACCAAAACCGCTTTCTCCCGCGCCTGACGCCCCCTGCCCCTGCGGCCATCAAAAAGCCGCAAACGACTGCTGCTTACCGTTTATTACAGGCGCCAGCAATCCACCCACGGCCGAGCAATTGATGCGTTCGCGCTACAGCGCACATGTATTTCTGGCGATTGATTACCTGTGGGAAACCTGGAGCCCGGAGCAGCGCTTACGCTCCAGCAAAGCGGACATCCGCACCTGGGCGGAGAGTTGCGAGTGGCTGGGTTTACAGATTCTCTCCACCCAAAAAGGCGGCGCGAGCGACGACACCGGCATAGTGGAATTTATCGCCCTATTCCGGCAGCAGGGGCAAATGCACCAACACCATGAGGTGTCACAATTTAAAAAAGTACTAGGGAAATGGTTCTACGTCGACCATCAGCAATAAGGTCGAACACCAGGGTCAGATAAACGTCACAGGGAAATGTGACCCAACCGCCGATCCGGATAAAAAATCACCATTCATCCCGACCAGTATTCGACTCATCCAGTTTCGCTGCTTACACTGCACAGCGCGCCATAAACTACAAAAACAATAAAAGCAGCTACACTCATTCTTGCCCCCACAAATGAGATCCAGTTCACATAAATATGAAGATTCTTTTGGTTGAAGATAGTGCAACCCTTCGCTTTGCCATGCGCAATTACATTATTGATGCAGGCCACGAACCCTTGGTTGCCCGCAGTGGCGAAGAAGCCTTGCAACTGCTGGAAAATACCCCTGTCGATATGATCATTATGGATGTGGAAATGCCGGGGTTGAACGGTTTTGAAACCACACGTTTGATTCGCGAATGGCTTGCAGGACACTGGATTCCCATTATTTTTGTCACCGGCTTGAACGAAGATGAAAATTACCGCGAAGGAATTGAAGCCGGAGGCGACGATTATTTAATCAAGCCCGTCAGTTTTATGATCATTAAGGCGAAAATTCGCGCAATGGAACGCATCGCCGAAATGCGCGATCAACTTCATCAATTGAACTCCGAATTGGAGGCCCTTAGCCAACTCGATAGCCTTACCCAGATCTATAACCGCCGCACCTTCAATGAACTGGCGCAGCAGCAATGGGCACAGGCCAAACGCCACCAGCAACCCATTAGCGCGCTGATGATTGATGTCGATCACTTCAAATTATTTAACGATCACTATGGGCACCCAGCGGGCGACGCCTGCCTGAAAAAAGTCAGCCAAGCCATTAGAAGTTGTTTGCATCGCAGCTCGGATATCCTGGGGCGCTACGGCGGTGAAGAATTTATTGTGCTGCTGCCGGAGACAGATGCCAAGGGTGCAATGCGTGTTGCACAGGCAATCGGTGAAGCGCTGGAACAGTTGCAACATCGCCACGATGTATCGCCTACCAGCAATTACGTGACCGCGAGCATCGGGGGTGCAACCTGCTTGCGCACCACCGGCCATGACCTGGAAGAGTTAATTAAAAATGCTGACCGTGCGCTCTACAAAGCCAAGCGTGCGGGACGTAACCGCAGTTGGGTGGACGAAGTGGCCACACATAAAACCTTGCTGCTTGCCGATTCCCAACAAGAATTGGTCGGCCATTTTAGTGGCCACTTGCAAGCGCACTTTAATTTGTTGATAGCGGATTCCCAGCGCGAATGCCTGGAGCTAGCGGTAGATTTACACCCGGATTTAATTTTATTAGGCACCGGTATCGCAAGCACCGAAGCCGGCGCCGAGTTGTGCAAAATTTTAGCGCGCACCCCAAAAACTGCCGGCATCTCATTGGCACTTGTCGGCGAAAAAATAAATGACAATGAAATCGAACTGGGGAAAAAATTGGGGATTAAATATTTGTTCGATAAGACCCTGAGCGGCCCTTCGCTCCTGAATAAAATCGTTCAGGTTTTGCATTAGTTCTATCCAATGGCAAAAATAAAAAATCCGCTGATGCAGCGCACCAGCGGATTTTTTTATGCCTCGAAATTGAAGCTCGGCAAATAAAATTTATTTCGAGCGCAGCGAGTTATACCAGTTTACTTCGCGCGAAAATTTATCCACCTGGTCAGCCACATCCAACACCAGTGCAAACAACGCCATGCGCACCAATACTCCATTGTCCGTCTGGCGAAAAATCGCGAGGTTCGGGTTTGCATTCAAGTCATTATCCAGCTCATTGGCATCAGCGCGAGAATCGCGCGGCAGCGGATGCATAATCACCGTATTGGGTTCGCAGTATTGGGTGTAAATCGATTGATTCAAACGGAAGCGGCCGCGATATTGATCCGCCTCTTCCTTGCTCGCAAAACGCTCCTCCTGAATGCGCGTGGAGTATGCAATATCAATATTGCTGATACTCGCATGCAACTCATCAGTCACGGTTACGGCGTGGCCTGCTTTACGCAAATCTTCAACAATATATTCCGGCATCGCCAGCTCTTTGGGCGATACCAGGGTCAGGCTGATATTGTTGAATACACACAATAATTTGCACAGCGAGTGAACCGTGCGACCGTGTTTTAAATCGCCAATCATGGCGATACGCAAACCATCGATAGTGCGATTTTTGGAGCGCAATTCTTTGCGGATGGTGTACAAATCCAGCAGCGCTTGTGTTGGATGCTCGTTAGCGCCATCGCCACCGTTGATGACGGGTACGCGGCTACCTTCAGCGAATTCGGCAACCGAACCTGATTGCGGGTGACGCATACAGATGACATCGCTGTAGCCCGAGAGCACGCGCGCGGTGTCATACAAGGATTCACCTTTGGTAAGCGACGAACTTTCAAAACCCGTGGTCTCGCGTACATTGCCACCCAGCAGGTTAAACGCGGAGCCAAAACTCACCCGCGTCCGCGTGCTCGGCTCAAAAAACATATTGCCCAGAATCGCGCCTTCCAGCACCCGCGTCACTTTGCGGCGCAGAGCATAAGGCTCCATGGCATCGGCCACGTCAAAAATGCGCTGGATATCAGCACGTTCAAATTGGGTAATGGAAAGAATGTGTGCGCCGGTAAAATTCACAAGAATTCCTTAGCGGAGACCGCTGGCCAGGAAAGGCAAATGCCCGAGGGTAAAAGACGGAGAAGTAAAACGGCCGCCATTTTAGCGACAGTAAAGCGCGATACCAACGGCATAGGTAAAAAAAATCGCCCGACAGTAAGCGATGGAATTAATCCACCGGAATCAACCTCACCAATTCCGTATCCGCGCGCCGCTCTTTGGTCGGCAGCGATGACATCAGGCGCGCCAATGCAGCATCGGCGGTAGCGCGATAGGTGGTTAATTTTCCGCCCATAATCGATAACACGCGCGGATGTGTTTCGTTATCCACCGCAAACATCACTTCGCGTGGACGCGCGAATGCAGTCTTGTCGCTCTTGGGCAGCACGCGTAAACCGGCAAACGTTTCAATATCCTGCGGGATCGCCAAGTGCGGGAAATAATGGCGCAAGGTGTCCAACAAATATTCCTGCTCTGCCGGGGAACAGGCTGCCTGCTCGGGTACGCCATCGTGGATCTTTTCGGTCGTGCCCACCATGAGCTTGCCCTCCCAGGGCAACACAAATACGGCGCGCTTGTCCTTGGGCGCTTCCACATAGAAATATTGATCCAATAGTGGCGGCAATAGCAGATGGCTGCCCTGCACTAACTCCACCGGTTGCGGCGCCATGGCCGGGGTAATCCTCGCCAGGACTTCGTTTGCCCAGGGGCCGGCGCAATTAACCAGCACCCGGCAACTGATCGATTGGGTACTGCGGCCATCCATGACTTCTACCTTGCAACACTGGCCATTGCGCTCAGCGGCCACGAAACGGCCAGGCATCATTACATCCGCCCCCAATACAATCGCCGACTGTAATACCGCGCGCGTCAGGGCCGCATCATCGGTCTGCGCCTCGTGGTAGCGAAATACTGCCTTGAGGCCATCCTGGCGCAAACCGGCGAGACTCGCCCATTCATCTTTAGGGATTTGCTTGAACAACGATGCCTTATTTAAGCCCGCCAACATGGCGTAAAGACTCAGGCCTGCGCGAATAGTCAGGGCTGAACGGGAGGAATCGCCATAGATTGGGATATGCAGTGGCCGTAATTTGACTAATTCGGGCGCGAGCTTCAGTAGCAGTGCGCGCTCGTGCAAACTCTCGCGCACCAGATTGAACTGGCCGCTTTCCAAATAACGCAAACCACCGTGAATCAATTTGGAGGATTTACTCGATGTACCCGCCGCCGGTGCCGTTTGCTCCACCACCAGCACCGAATATCCGGCAGCCGCTGCCGCTTGCGCAACGCCAGCTCCCTGAATCCCCGCCCCAATGACGACAATGTCGTATTTCATTCTTGCACTTCCGTGGAAAAGACAGGGGAAGTATAGAACAGCACTGTAAAAATGTTCGACGCTGGCGGTCACGAATGCGCAGGTTGGCAGGTAAAGAAAGGATACCTGCCGTTCGTTACGCCTTATAAGCCCGCAAATACAAAAGGCGCGGTGTCTTTGAACTCATCAAGGGCATCACCCGCGTAGGTTTGGTTGTTATCGACGGCGAGTTTTTTGACGGGGCTTTTCTTGTCAAAATCCACGCGCTTTAAATCCACCCAAAAGGTGTTTGGCGTCAGCGCCGTTTCAAAATAATAAACACGGTTTTTTTGGTCAGAAACGGAGCGCCAGCGAGTCGAGGAAATATTCGGTTCTTCCTCCGACGAGATTCCAAAAGGGACAGACGCATTGCGGATGACACTAAGCGTGCTTGCAATAGCGATTCTGGTATCGGCGGTTTTCGGAATCGCTTTCATGTAGAACGATGCGCGGACAAAACGGTCAGCAGCGCGATTGGTGCCCGGCAACATGGTTAACCCGCCGATTTGTTCCCAGTAGTCATTCAACGCGAGCTGCTTATCAAATACTGGTGAGTTGGTCATAACGGTATAAGCCATGTCGTGATGGATAACGAGCTTTCCATCCACATATTCGAAAATGGCGTTGTCGCCTTTGGCATCAGAAATGGATAAATGCAGCGCCGCAAACCGGTTTGTACCGGGAATATCCGATGACACCACCACAAATGGCTCTTTGCCCAACGCCGTTACCGCCTCATCCACCGAGGCAAAATTGTCCAATACATATTGCACCCAAGCCGCGACCGTCAGCCCCTTGGTCTTGGGTCCAAATTCCGGGTAGCGGGACTCCGCGAGCCATAATAGATTGGCGACAAGGCCTTTTTCGTTCATACCGTCGGAACTGGCGATATCAAATGCACTCGCAACGATGCTGCCATATTTGGAAGTCCAGCTAATGGAATTAGGGCCGACCGCACCGTGCCGCTGCATACCGCGAGGAAACAGCCATAGATTGGCCGGAATCTCATCGCGCCAGTCCATCGAGCGAGCCGTAATGATTAACCCGTCTGGCCCCTGGTAAACCGCTCGCGTACAGGCGCTCGCGGGAGTAATTGCTAGCAACAAGAATGAAAAGAGGAAAGTGAAAATGCCGATGGTGTATTTCATACTGATTTCCTTTAGTTCAGATACTTGATTCAGAGGTTATCGCCACTGGATAGAGAATGGCGCTTGGCCTAATCTCGTGAAGAGCCAACAGTTTGCACACAGGTTTGTTTCACTCAATCGTGGATTTAATCCAACGCTTTACTAGCCTCATCGCCGTCATGGAAACCGACTCATGAAAAAACCGCTCATCATTGCTGTCGTTATCGCACTTTTTCTTATCGCCGGTTTGGTATTTTGGAACACTCGGGACAACAGCCGCTCCTCAGCCATTGTAGTCTACGGCAATGTGGACATCCGGCAGGTATCCCTGGCCTTTGATGCCAGCGGCCGGGTGATGGAGCTACACGCAGAAGAAGGCGATGCGATAACAGCGGGCGACCTGCTGGCGGTGCTGGATACACGCACCCTCGCACTGCAAGCTGAGCAAGCAAGCGCCCAGATAGAAGTGCAAAACCAGAACCTGCTGCGGTTACGCAATGGCTCGCGCCCCGAAGAAATCGAACAGGCACGCGACCGTTTGGCCGCCGCAGAGGCCGATGCCAAGCGCGCCAACCAGGATCTTGTGCGGGCCAAGGGGCTTCCCAGTGGCAAGGCGATCAGCCTGTTGGATCTGGATCGACTCAGGAGCGTGGCGCAGGTAGCAGACGCCAAGCGCGATGAATTGCGCGATGCCCTGCGGCTGGAAGAACTGGGCGCACGCGAGGAGGACATCGCCGGCGCTGAAGCCCAGTTAAAAGCTTCGCAGGCGAGCCTGGCACTGCTGCAACACCAAATCGAATTAGGCCAGTTAATCGCTCCTGCAAATGGCGTGGTCCGCACGCGGCTGCTCGAACCGGGCGATATGGCAAATCCCCAACGGCCCGTGTTCGCATTGGCGCTGACCGATCCCAAATGGATTCGCACCTATGTCAACGAAGTGGATCTGGGGAAGATCCAACCGGGAATGGCCGCCCGCGTCACGACCGACAGCCACCCGGATACCGTCATCAACGGCAAGGTCGGTTATATCTCCTCGGTTGCTGAATTCACGCCCAAACCCGTGCAAACCGTAGAGCTACGTACCAGCCTCGTTTATGAAGTACGCGTGTTGGTCGAAGATCCAAACAACCAGCTTCGCCTTGGGCAACCCGCCACTGTGACCTTTGCATTGGCCTCCGCCAAATGACCATCACCATTCTGGCTCAGGGGTTGAGCAAGGGGTTCGTCGGCCCAACCGGCGAACGGTTTAACGCGGTGGACAATATTTCACTGCAGGCACGTGCAGG
>DATIGS010000173.1:0-21183 GCA_035481425.1 Cellvibrio sp.
ACAGTTACGTCTTGCACTACGCCGGCCATCTCTTTAACAGCGCCAACGATATGTTCGATTTCGGTTTGCTGGGTGCGAATTTCGCGCTCGTTGTCGCGCGACATTTGCGACAGGTTCACCGCGCTGTCACTCACTTCCTGCGCTGTGCGCGCAACACTCGCAATAATTGATTGCAGGCGCTCAACAAATTGGTTGAAGCAGCGCGACAATTCAGAAATTTCATCATGACCCGTTACCGGCAAGCGACGGGTCAAATCACCTTCGCCTTCGGCAATATCACGCAGCGCCGTCACCACATCATTAACCGGACGCACAATACTTAATTGCACCGCGTAAGCCAGCGACGCGGCGACAAGGCTGATCACCAATACCAATACCAGCGCGGAATAAAAAGCATCGGTGACAATCTCATCGACTTCGCTCATATCCACACGCAAGCTGATCGCACCAATAGTGGCGCCGTCTGATTTAATCGTCTCGGTAATGACCAATACTTTGCCTGCGGTTTCAATACCTGCAGCGCGCGGGCTACCAGATAATTCGCGCGGTACTGTTTTGGAATCGGTATTTTTTTCATACCACGCAAACGGGGTTTTATTGTTATAAACCACCGCACTCACTACACGCGGGCTCACGCGCAATGCACCCAGTGACGCGCCTACTGTAGCGCTGTCATCAAATGTCATAGCGCCAATGCTCGCCTCACCCAACACCTGCGCCAGGGTACGCGTATCTTCAATAATCGCAGTTTCGGTAGTTGCGATGCCCGAACGCACAGTAACCCAGGTAGTCACCACTACAGCGCCAATACAGGTCAGGGTTACGGCTAATAAAATCTTCCATTTAAGTGATAAATTTTTCACTTACACCTCAATCAGGTACGAAAATAATGGATTAAAGCAAATGTGAAACTGGTCACAATTTGCACGTAAGGTTAGCAGACAAAACTTTTTATGCATCATTTATTATTCCTTTTTTAGAATAATAAGCTTTAGATTTGGCTAAATTTGCAAAACAAGGAATAAGAAAGGATTTTTTTGACGGAAGACCGGCGGATCTTTGAGCACAAAAAACGCCGACTATAAAAATGACAATATTCCGACAGAAAAACCCAGACCTCTAAACAACCCTGTCGCAATAATTTATCTACAAGCTACTACCTATCTGAAAAGCGACCCGCAATATCGATGAATACCCATGCTAGTTCGATGTTGGAGTTTATTTACTATAGGCAGAGATAACTCCTGATGCAGAATTTTTATCGGCTTCATGTGACAAAACTTTATTGTTGAAAGAGCGACTATTAAAAATAAAAAAATCCACTCCCCCGAAAAGGTGAGTGGATTTTTTTGGCCATCATTAATGCGACTTATTTAAATATGATTTTTAAATCTGTTTATAAATCGCTCTCGATAAAAAATGAGATCAATCCGCCATCGATGGCTTACCAAATACCGGCATGCCCTGGTCATTCCAACGCAGCGGTTTTACAAATGTATGACGATCGGGATTCCACAACGGGTCGCCTTCGATCTCGGTGTAAGTGCGCGCATGGTAAACCAGCATGACGGTATCGCCGTCTTCTGCGTAGGTGAAGCTGTTGTGGCCCGGGCCAAAAATTTTATTAGGAATATCGGAGCAGAGAACTGGCTCTTGCGCTTTGGTCCAGTTGGCTGGATTTAATACGTCGGCGTTTTCATCGATCCACAATAAACCCATCGCATAATTTTCGTCGGTGGCGCTTGCAGAATAACTCAGGAAAATTTTTCCGTTGCGCTTCACTATTGATGGGCCTTCGTTAACCCAGAAGCCGCGGATTTCCCATTCGAATTCCGGCTTGGTGAGCATTACCGGTTCGCTTGCCAATTGCCACGGGGTTTTCATAGGTGCGATATAAATATTGGAGTTGCCGCGAATATTTACATCTTTCTGCGCCCACACATAATAGAGAACATCTTTATGAGTGAAGGTAGTGGCATCCAGGCAGAAGGTGTCGATGCCTGAATCCACCTGTCCCATAAATTCCCACTCGCCCTCCAGCGGATTCGCGTTTTTATTGCGAATCGCATACATGCGATGTTGGAACAAATCGAATTTAATTTCGCGGCTGGGCGCTGCAGCAAAATAAACATACCAGGCATATTCGCCAGAGGATGGGTCTTTATTGAAATGAATTTCCGGTGCCCACACTAATTCGCTGTAAGGTCCAGTGTCAGGTTTGTGCCATGCATCAACTGTTGGTGCTGTTGCTAATTCAGCGATAGTTTTTGCGCGGCGCAATTCAATGCGATCATATTTGGGCACAGAGGCAGTAAAGTAATAATAACCATCGGTGTGTTTGTACACGAATGGATCTGCACGCTGTGGAATTAATGGTTTTAATAATTCGCTCACAATTTTTCTCCAAACTCTTTTTAATTTAACTGTAGGTTGGGCCGCGCCGCGTAGGCAGCCATGCCCAACTTACAAATTATTTAAACATCAATGCTCTGCAATATAACCTTTGGCACGCATTTCGGTTTTAAGCTCGGCGTAATAGCCATCGTTGATGCGATACATAAACATCAACAAGCCCATCAATGCGTGAAAGAAACCGGGAATAATCGATAGCATTAAGGCAATGCCCATCAATGAAAAATCCGATTGCGCCTGGTTAGGCACATATTGGAAATAAGTCAGCAACCAACCCACCATCAAGCCAGCTACGCCCATACCGGCTTTTTGGCCAACTGAGATACCGCCATACGCAAAACCGGATACACGCTTGCCATTTTTAACTTGGCCGTAATCGATGGTTTCCGAAATGATTGACCAGAACACAGGTGCATGTAAATCCACCACAAATGACAACAAGAAATAAAGTACAAACGCCAGCACCACATCGTCGCGGCCGACCAGGAAATAAATCGCGAGGCTTAATACCGCCACCAACAACTGGGTGTAGCGAAATAAATTTATTTTGCAGTAAACCTTGGTAATCCAGGTAGAGGCGATCATCGCCAAAATTGCAGCCACAACACCGGTGGAGATAAAAGCCGACACCAATGTGTCGTCGCCACCCAAATAATATTTCGCGTAATAAATCGCAACCGAACCGCGGATGACATAACCGATAGTTCCGGTAATACACACCGCCACCAAAATTAACCACTGGTCATTTTTCAGCAGCTGCAAAAATTGCGCCCATAAGGATTGATGCTCAACAACGTGAACCACACGCTCGGTAGTTTTGAAATAACAGAACAAAAACATTGCCGCGCCAATGAGCGACATAATGGCCATCGCCACTTGATAACCCAGTGCTTTGTCTTCCCACATGCCAGACACGACCGGTACAACAGCAGCCACCATAAATGCGCCGATTTTAGCAAGGAACAAACGATAGCCGTTTGCTGATAGTTTTTCTTTGGGGTCACTGGTTAATGCGCTGGGCAATGAAATATAAGGAATACCTACACCTGATGTAATTAACGTCATCATGATGTAAGTGGAGTAAGCCCAAATTAATTTCGCATCGTATTCCCAGTTAGGCGTCGTAAATACAAAGAACACGCTCACTGCGTAGGGAATTGCCAACCACAATAACCAGGGGCGATAACGGCCCTGCAAAAAGGTAAAGCGGTCGGTAATTTGGCCCATGACCAAATCAGAAATAGCGCCCACAATTTTTACAGTAATAAAGAGTATCCCCATATCCATTGGCGTTAAACCAAAGATATCGGTGTAGTAAAAGGTGATAATTAGCATCATCGATGAAATAACCACGTTCAATGCCATATCGCCGGCGCCGAACCCGATCTTTTCACCTATCGATAATTTCTCTGTTGCAGATGCGTGTTTGGCTTGCATTATTATTGTGACCTCGTGTTGCTATATTTAACTGCGCAGAATTAAAAGTGGACTGCACAGGATTAAAAAAAAGCGGCAACCGTTTTACGTATTGCCGCTTCCTTTATCTCTCACCGCTTTGTACGGTTGCTTTTGTATTTCACCTGATTACAGGTAGTAATCGTTTTCTATCGCGTGAACCAATAACACATCGATTCCCGCCATACCTGCGCTGGCTGCTGCTTGCAGGCCCAGTTTAGAATCTTCAAATACCACGCATTTGGTTGGATCTACACCCAATAATTCCGCGCAGCGTAAAAATGTATCCGGTGCTGGTTTTGGATTTTCCACTTGGTCTGCGCCAACAACTGCGCTGACATATTTATCCAAACCACAAATTTTTAAAATCGATTCAGCTTCTTGCGTATAAGCGCCAGTCCCAACTGCCATGGGCTTTATTCCGTAGTAGCGCTGCGCCACTTCCATCAATGCAGTCGGCTTAACATACTTGTGCATATTCTCATGCACAACTTGCTCTTTAAAATCATTCATTTCGTCGAGGCTTGCAGCGACGGTGAGATTGAATTTTGCGAGCAGTAATTCAATAGTACCTTTGGTGGGTACACCAGCCAGTGAACGCATATATTGGCGATCAATGGGAATACCGTATTTGTTCAGTGTTTCTGTCCATGCGAATTCATGCAACTGGCCGCTATCGACCAGCGTGCCATCCATGTCAAAAATCAGTGCATCGTAATGGTCGTACATCTTTTGCTCTCAGGTTGTGTGATTCATAAGTGAAATTAGAACACACTCCTATTGCAAATCCGAAACAGAAAAACCGGTCTTTACAAACTGTTTACTGCAGGGTGAAGCCGGGGTCAGGTAGAGGCTTGTGCGACACGCCGTGAATACATCCATGTAGGCTCGTTGTCGACATCCATGTCGCCAAACGGTCTCACAAACCTCTACCTAACCCCTTCTCATCTCAGTTCTATTAGAGATTTTTAAAGTAAAGGCTTACACACCATCTTTCAAATGCTTAAACGCCGTCTTTCAAATGATAGTAAGCAGCGTTGTGGCGCAATTCAGTTTTGAATGCGCGCACGGTGGTGTCTTCACCAATTACTACCGCTTCAACACCAGCCATCTCAGCGTAGTCTACGATTTCATCTGCAGTCACACCCTGGGTGTAAGCACTGTGGTGTGCACCACCTGCTTGAATCCAGGCTGCAGCAGAAATTTCGAGGTTAGGACGTGGTTCCCACAAGGCTTTTGCCACTGGCAAGTTTGGCAATTCTTGCGGTGGGTTGACGGTGTCGACTTCGTTGATGATCACACGGAAACGAGTGCCGATATCGATCAGAGAAATACACAGTGCAGGACCTGCCTTGCCGGTGAAAATCAAACGCGCGATATCATTGCGGCAACCGATGGTGTGCAAGTGCACTTCCAGTTTTGGTTTTGCAGCAGCGATGGAAGGGCAAACTTCCAACATGTGCGCGCCCAATACTTGATCAACTGCGCCGAAGTGATAGGTGTAGTCTTCCATAAAGGATGAACCACCTACGCGACCTTTAGACATAACCTTACAGATGTGAACCATCGCAGCCGTTTTCCAATCGCCTTCGCCGCCGTAACCAAAACCGGCCGCCATCAAACGTTGGGTTGCAAGGCCTGGCAGGTTGGTTAAACCAGTCAGGTTTTCGAAGCAGTTGGTGAATGCACCGAACTCGCCTTCGGTCAAAAACTTCAACATACCCAGTTCCAGACGCGCTTCGTTTTTCAGCATTTGGAATTGATGTGCATCGTCAAAAATGCCTGGGTTTACATCGTATTCTTTTTTGTAGATTTCAATTTGCGCAGCAACTTCTGCATCGGTTACCGCATCAACAACTTTTTGCAGATCACCCAAACCATAAGCGTGAACTTCGTAACCAAATTTAATTTGCGCTGCAACTTTATCGCCATCGGTTACCGCTACTTGACGCATGTTGTCGCCAAAGCGCGCCACTTTCAGGGTTTGACTCGCATGCCAACCCATTGCTACGCGGCACCAGCTGTCGATTTGCTTTTGTACAGATTCAGTTGCCCAGTGACCAACAACCACTTTGCGCTCTTGACGCAAACGAGTGCTCACGTGACCAAATTCGCGGTCGCCGTGTGCAGATTGGTTGAGGTTCATAAAGTGCATGTTGATATCGGCAAATGGCAGCTCTGCATTGAACTGGGTGTGCAAGTGCATGTAAGGCTTGCTCAACGCGCTCAAACCGGCGATCCACATTTTTGCTGGAGAGAAAGTGTGCATCCACAGAATCAAACCAACACAGTTAGGATTGCTATTAGCTGCTTGCGCTACTGCCAAAATTTCCGCTGGAGATTTAACAGTATCTTGCGCAACAATCTTGATTGAAATGTTGGCCGACTCAGTTAAACCCGCTGCAATTTTTTGGCTGTTCTCGGCGACTTGCTTCAAGACGCCTGGGCCATACAAATGTTGCGAACCGGTAACCAACCAGACTTCTTTATCGCCGTAAACTTTCATTTTATTTTCCTCAGGAAAAATTTTTTCAATTTTTTGGACACAATTACCTAGGGTAATACGATCCGATTTACATTCTGCTGAGCAAGCATTGACTGTTTCGTTTTGCGACCGTCTGCTGCATGGATGCAGCAGATGAGCCTACATGGACGTATTCACGGCGTGTCGCAAAATGGAACAGGCAATCCTTGCGATCTACACAATCAAATAATTACTTCTGCCCGTAATAGGCATTTTTACCGTGCTTGCGCAAATAGTGCTTATCAACAATGCCTTGCTTTAAAGCGGCAGTATTTGGCTGCAAAGTTTTGGTCAGGTAAGCCATGCGTGCAATTTCTTCTAAAATCACAGCGTGGTAAACCGCATCGGCACCGTTCTTGCCCCAGGTAAATGGCGCATGACCGGCAACGATCACCATAGGAACTTCTTTCGGGCTGCGATCTTTAAAGCAATCGGTAATTTGCACACCGGTTTCTTCTTCGTAATCGCGCTCGATTTGCTCGTCGGTCATCACCGCAGTGCACGGAATTTCGCCATAAGCGTAATCCGCATGCGTGGTGCCATAGCAGGGAATCGCCTGCTGGGTTTGCGCCCAGGCAGTTGCGTAGGTGGAGTGAGTGTGAGTCACGCCACCAATCGATTCAAAATGACGATACAAATGGGTGTGGGTTTTGGTGTCGGATGAAGGGCGCATACTTTTTTTATGCGGAGAGTCCTCTACGATTTTGTTTTCCAAATCCACAACAACAATATCCTCCGGCGTCATGACTTCATAAGCCACACCGCTCGGTTTAATCGCAATCACACCTTTTGCGCGATCGATTTGCGATACATTGCCCCAGGTATACACCACCAGATTGCGGCGGTTTAATTCCATATTGGCTTCAAACACTTCGCGCTTTAATTCGAGGTAACTCATTAGGCTTTACCTCCGCCTGCCTTTGATGAGGAGACGAAACGACCAAGCGCTTGGTACTGTTGATAACGCTTATCGTAAATTGCCGCCGCTTGCGCATTCGGTGTATAGGTTTTGCAGGTACGCGATGCCATCACTTTTTGCGCTTCAGCAACAGTTGGATAAACCCCGCCACACACAGCTGCAAAAATTGCCGCACCCAACGCGCAGCTTTGCTCGCTCTCCAATACTTCGATGGGGCAATTCCAGGCATCGGCACAGGTTTGCATCACGAAGTCGGATTTTTTAGAGATACCGCCAATCGCAACCACCGAATTCACGGCCACACCTTCGCTTTTAAAACGCTCGATAATCGCGCGCGCGCCGAATGCAGTTGCTTCAACCAAAGCGCGGAAAATTTGCGGTGCATCGCTGCCCATTTTTAATCCGGCAATCGCCATGGAAACGGTTTGGTCAGCATCGGGAGTGCGGCGGCCATTTACCCAGTCGAGCGCGGTAATATTGGCATCGGCTAATGGCAATGCACTCGCTGCTTTACTTAATGCCACCAGCGTATTGTTTTCAATTTCTTCCGCGAGTTTTTGTTTAGTTGCTTCATCGAGCAGCGCAGAGTTCGCGAGCAGGTTTTGCACCGGCCAGTTCACCAGATTGCGGAACCATGCGTACAAATCGCCAAACGCGGATTGCCCTGCTTCCAGCCCCACAAAACCGGGCAGAACAGAACCATCCACCTGACCACAAATACCGGCAATACATTTCTCGCCAATATCTTCATAACTTGCGACCGTAATATCGCAAGTAGAGGTACCCATAATCTTGGTAAGCACGCCGGGTTTTACTTGTGCAGCAACAGCGCCCATATGGCAATCGAATGCACTAAAACCGACTGGCGTGTTCAGCGGCAAACCGAGTTTGTCCGCCCACTTCGCGGTAAGACCACCACAAACCTGGTCAGAGGCAAAAGTCTCTGCAGGCAAACGGTCGCGCAGGCCATTTAATAAAGGATCTATGCCCACAAAAAAATCGTTTGGTGGATATCCGCCCCAACTCTCGTGCCACATTAACTTGTGGCCGGTAGCGCAGCGGCCCATGCGCAATTTGCTCGGGTGAGTTGTGTCGGTCAGGACGGCTGACATCCAATCGCAATGCTCAACCCAAAGGTAAGCGGCTTTGGCGACAGCAGCGTCTTCACGCAATACGTGCAGGGTTTTCGCCCAGAACCATTCAGAGGAATAGATTCCGCCTTCGTACTTCAAATAATTTACAGCTGCTTTATTGGCAGCCGCGGTGATTTCCTGCGCTTCTTTGATCGCCGTGTGGTCTTTCCAGAGCACAAACATCGCATTGGGGTTTTCAGCAAACTCCGGCTTGAGTGCGAGGGCTACACCTTCGCTATCTACCGCAATCGGGGTTGAGCCAGTGGTATCAAAGCTGACGCCCACCACTTTATCGGCCGCACCAGCAGGCGCCAGTTTCCATAAGCCCTGCACAACCTGCTCAAGGCTTTCCAAATAATCGAGCGGATGTTGGCGGAATTGATCTTTCGCCGGGACGCAGAACAAACCTTTTTTCCAACGTGGGTAATACACCACATTGCTTGCCACTTCCTGACCAGTCAGGGCATCTACCAACAGAGCTCTGACCGAGTCAGAACCATAATCCAGCCCCAAGGCGTAAGAGGTCATAACATCACCCATTTTTATACTATTGCCTCACTAGAGGATATTAATATTGTATGACAATATAATCGCAACAAGACCATCGCCTGTCAATCGGTTTAACCGCTTCAGGCGATAGTTTTGGGCTATTTGGTCGGCTTTATTTCGCTTTCCCAGTTGCCTTGTTTACCGCCTTATTAGGCGACACACCTTCGCTGGTCATAATGATGCGTTTGATGGTGCCATCCGGGTTATAAAACATCTCATCAATACTCACTGAACGGCGATATTGGCCTCCGTCAGGACGACCCGCACCGGTGTGGTAAATAAAGTAGTGCTTGTTATTGAACTCGATAATCGCCTGGTGGTTAGTCGGGGTATTGCCCGCCACTTCGTTCAATATGCCTTTGTATTCCCATGGACCGGTGATGCTCTTGCTCATGGCGTAACCGATTTTTTCCGGGAAGCCCATGGCGAAGGACAAATAGTAGTTGTCCTTATATTTGTGGACCCAGATCGCCTCGGTAAATTCCGGCAGGGTTTTGATGGGCACAATCGGGCCGTCCAATTCGATCATGTTCGGCTTGAGCTTGGAGTAGTAGGCCTTGGTGTTACCCCAAAACAAATACGCCTGGCCATCGTCATCGATAAATACGGAAGGGTCGATATCATCCCAATCGTTTTTGGTATCGGTGGTCATATCGTTGGTGATAAGCGCTGTGCCGCGCGCATCCTTAAAGGGGCCAAGCGGGCTATCGCCTACGGCTACACCAATGGCAAAACCTGGCTTGGTGTCATTGTGGCGCGCGGTGATGTACCAGTAGAACTTGCCGTCTTTTTCGATGATTTGGCTTGCCCAGGCATCACCCTTTGCCCATTTGAAATCTTTTACGTGCAGGCGCGGGCCATGCGCTTCCCAATTCACCATGTCATCCGAGGAATAAACCAGCCAGTCATGCATTTCAAAAAACTTGGTGTTGTCTTTAGCCTCATCGTGCCCTGCATACAGGTACACCTTGCCGTTATGCACCATCGCGGCTGGGTCGGCAGTAAACACATCGGTAAAAATGGGGTTGGCGGCTTGCACCAGCGAACTGCAACAGGCGGTTACGGCGATAGCCAAAGACGGAAGTAGTGAACGCATACTGATCATCTCTTTTTATTGTGCATCCCGCTGGAGGATGCTGATTAACAGAAATCACCTCGCCGCATTAGCGCAGGCGGAGGGGTTGATTTATATTGATATTATAATACAATTTAATCAAGCATCCCTCGCGAAAAGTTTTGTTAGCTTAGGGGATCAAGCTTGGGAACACTGATTTATGCCGGTTACACCAAAGTAAACCTGCGTAATGGGGATTGCCGCATCCTAAAAGACTCTTATATTGTATGACTTTAATAATAATTACGCGCTGACTGGGACAAGGTTGGAGCTGATCCTGCCATAGCTGTGGCTTAATGAGATGTAGCAGCCCTGTATGAATCAAGATAATAAGACAAAAACTGCCGTTATCCCAACGCAAAAGCCACTACGCAGCACCCAATGGTTCGGCACCCAGGACAAAAACGGCTTTATGTATCGCAGTTGGATGAAGAACCAGGGTATTCCCGAGCACCACTTCCAGGGCAAACCGATCATCGGCATCTGCAATACCTGGTCTGAACTCACACCTTGTAATAGCCATTTCCGCGAACTTGCGGATAGCGTACGGCGCGGCATCCTTGAAGCTGGCGGTGTACCGGTCGAATTTCCGGTGTTCTCCAATGGCGAATCCAACTTGCGCCCCAGTGCCATGCTCACACGCAACCTGGCGGCGATGGATGTAGAAGAATCGATTCGCGGTAATCCGATCGACGGCGTGGTCTTATTGGTCGGTTGCGACAAAACCACCCCCGCATTGGTAATGGGCGCCGCCAGCTGCGACCTGCCAACAATTGTGGTCACTGGCGGGCCCATGCTCAACGGCAAACATAAAGGTAAGGATGTCGGCTCAGGCACGCTGGTATGGCGTATGAGTGAGGACTACAAAGCCGGCCATATTTCACTGCAGGAATTTATGGATGCAGAGGCCGATATGTCGCGCTCCTCGGGCACCTGCAATACCATGGGCACGGCATCGACCATGGCCTGCATAGTGGAAGCACTCGGTTTATCGCTGCCGCAAAACGCCGCGATTCCCGCTGTCGACGCCCGCCGCAAAACCCTCGCCTATTGCTCCGGCATGCGCATCGTGGAAATGGTGCTGCAGGATTTGCGCATCTCCCAATTACTGACGCGCGATAGCATCATCAACGCCATTCGCACCACCGCTGCTATCGGTGGCTCAACCAACGCCGTGATCCATTTAAAAGCCATGGCCGCGCGTCTGGACATCCCCCTCTCCCTCGATGATTGGCAACACTACGGGCAACAGATTCCGACGCTGGTAAATTTGCAACCATCGGGCGATTTTTTGATGGAAGATTTTTACTACGCCGGCGGCTTGCCTGCCGTGTTAAAACGCCTGGGCGATGCAAATTTGATTAATAAAGATTGTTTAACCGCTAACGGCAAAACCCTGTGGGAAAACAATGCGCAAGCGCCCTGCTATAACGATGAAGTTATCCGTCCAATTGAACGGCCGCTTTGCGCCAGCGGTGGAATTTGTATTTTGCGCGGCAATCTCGCACCGCGCGGCGCAGTGTTAAAACCCAGCGCGGCATCGCCCCATTTAATGCAACATCGCGGTCGCGCGGTGGTGTTTGAAAATTTCGACCATTACAAAGAACGCATTATGGATGACGCACTCGATGTGGATGCCAACAGCGTTTTAGTGCTAAAAAATTGCGGCCCCAAGGGTTATCCCGGTATGCCGGAAGTAGGCAATATGGGATTGCCGCCTAAACTATTGAAGCAAGGTGTGACTGACATGCTGCGTATTTCCGATGCGCGCATGAGTGGCACCGCCTTTGGCACAGTGGTTTTACACGTGACACCTGAAGCACAGGAATTTGGCCCACTGGCCGCCGTGCAGGATGGCGACTGGATTGCGCTCGATGCCGAGGCTGGCTCGCTTGAATTGGAAGTGAGCGCAGACGAAATTGCTGCGCGCCTCGATCAATTAAGCACCCAACACATCCGGAAAAAATCCGGCGGTTATTTGCAGCTGTATATCGAGCATGTCATGCAGGCCGATGAAGGTTGTGATTTTGATTTTCTGGTGGGTTGTCGCGGCGCGGCAGTACCCGGCCATTCGCATTAGTGGTGATAACAATGACACTCACCAACCAATATCCGAGCTTGAAATATAAAGTGGTGTTAATCACCGGCGGCGCATCGGGCATAGGCGCCAATCTGGTCGAAGCATTTTGCTATCAAGGTGCGCAAGTATGTTTTATCGATATCCGCGATGATGATGCGCAAAAACTGGTTGAGCAATTAAGCCATCGCCCCGATACCACACCACCAAAATATTATCGCTGCAATTTATTAAACATCCCGAAATTGCAGGCGACAATCAAACAGATTTACAACGATATCGGCCCCATCAATGTGCTGGTAAATAATGCCGCGAATGACACGCGTCACGATTTCCGCGAAGTCACGGTGGATTATTGGAATGAACGGCTCGCGGTAAATTTGCGCCATCATTTTTTTGCGGCACAAGCCGTTTATTCACATATGCAGGAATTGGGCGGCGGCTCGATTATTAATTTGGGTTCGATGAGTTGGTACGCCACCCAGGGCGGCATGCCCGGCTACACCAGCTCCAAAGCGGCGATTGAAGGCATGACCCGCGGGCTCGCGCGCGATATGGGCGGCGACAATATCCGCGTAAATACGCTGGTGCCCGGTTGGGTGATGACTGACCGCCAGGTTGCGATGCTGACGAAAGATAAATCGGCAAAAAATATTTTAGAAAACCAGTGTTTGAAAAAGTCGGTGATGCCGGAAGACATTAGTGCTATGGCGTTATTTTTGGCCTCCGACGATAGTCGCTTATGTACAGCCCAGCATTTTATTGTTGATGGCGGCTGGATTTAATAATTAACGATTTAAAATATAAACATAGATTGCACGAGGACTGATTATGAAAAATGTTTTTAAAACCCTGACACTCGCTGCCGCTATTGGCATTAGCGCAACTGCCAATGCGATCACCGTCGGTTTTGCGCAGGTTGGTTCTGAATCCGGTTGGCGCACCAGCTTTTCTGAATCGGTAAAAGCGGAAGCCGAAAAGCGCGGTATCACCTTGAAGTTTTCAGATGCACAACAAAAACAGGAAAACCAAATTAAAGCGGTGCGCAGTTTTATTGCGCAGCGTGTTGATGCCATTTTAATTGCACCAGTAGTCGAAACCGGTTGGCAGCCGGTGCTGATGGAAGCCAAACGTGCGCGTATTCCGGTGGTGATTCTGGATCGCAATGTTTCTGTTACCGATCAATCACTTTATCTCACTCGTATTGCGCCGGACTTTGAAGTGGAAGGCCAACGCGCTGCGACCTGGCTTACCGAAAAAACCCAGGGCAAGTGCGGCATTCTGGAATTACAGGGCACTGTAGGTTCGAGCGCAGCCTTAGGTCGCATGAAAGGTTTTAATGACACTATCGCGAAATTTCCTGAAACCAAAATTGTGCGCAGCCAGACTGCTGAATTTACCCGCGCCAAAGGTAAGGAAGTGATGGAGACCATGTTGAAAGCCGAGGGCGGCGGTAAGAGTATTTGTGCTATTTGGTCGCATAACGATGAGATGGCATTGGGTGCAATTCAGGCGGTAAAAGAAGCGGGCTTGCAGCCAGGTAAAGATATTTTGATCGTGTCGGTTGATGCGGTTGATGATGCACTGAAAGCGATTGTTGCCGGTGAGATTAATGTATCGGTGGAATTGAGCCCGCACCTTGGTGGCCCTGCGTTTGATGTGATTAATGAGTATCGCGGTGGTAAAAAAGATTTTGATAAGTGGATCAAAATGGGCGGAGCTGTTTTCACTCAAGAGAATGCGGCAGAAGAATTAGCCAAGCGCGCAGCAAAGTAAATTTTGCGCGAGGGCACAGGAAAACAAGTTCGTGCGACACGCCGTAAATCCGTCCATGGAGGCTCATCTTCGACATCCATGTCTCAGACGGTCACACAAACTTGTTTTCCTGTCCCATCTCAGAATCTGCCATTTCAAAATATAAAAGCGGTTTTAAAATGAATACGACCCCAGTACTACAACTCAAGGGAATTCATAAAATATTTCCCAGCGTTCATGCTTTAAAGGGTGTGAACTTCACCTTGCGCGCCGGTGAAATCCACGCGCTGCTCGGTGAAAACGGTGCAGGAAAATCGACACTGATTAAAGTGATGACCGGCGTTTACCAACGCGATGGCGGCGATATTTTATTGGATGGCCAACCAATATTTCCGAACAATACCGGCGATGCCCAGGCATTAGGCGTAAGCACTGTGTATCAGGAAGTAAACCTGCTGCCTAACCTCACTGTTGCGCAAAATATTTATCTTGGCCGCGAGCCGCGCCGTTTCGGTCTAATTAACTGGGGCAAGGTGAATCGCGATGCGCAGGAATTATTGAAAGGTTACGACCTGGATATAGATGTGACCTTGCCGCTTTCCAGTTACTCCATTGCCGTACAACAATTAATTGCGATTGCGCGCGGTGTGGATATGTCGGCCAAGGTGTTGATTCTTGATGAGCCAACCGCAAGTCTCGATGCCGATGAAGTGCAATCATTATTCCGCATCATGCGCGATTTAAAAGCGCGCGGTATTGGTATTGTGTTTGTAACCCACTTTCTCGATCAGGTTTATGCAGTGTGCGATCGCATTACTGTATTGCGCAGCGCGCAATTAGTGGGCGAATTTGAAACCGCAACCTTATCGCGCCCGGAATTAATCGGGCATATGCTCGGCAAAGAATTGGCGGCATTGGGTGAGCACAAACCGCCCGTTACCTCTGCATGCGGCGATGCGCTTTTGACGGTGAAAGGTATTGGCCGCACTGCCACTTTATCTCCTACCGATATTCAAGTGTGCAAAGGTGAAGTGGTCGGGCTTGCCGGTTTGCTGGGTTCAGGCCGCACAGAATTGTGTCGTTTGATTTTTGGCGTCGATAAAAAGCAAGCAGGCACTGTCAACTTTAACGGCAAAGAAGTGAATTTTTCTTCGCCGCGCGATGCGATTACGGCGGGTATGGGTTTATGCCCGGAAGACCGCAAACACGATGGCATTCTCGGCCAACTTTCCATTCGCGAAAACATGATCCTCGCCCGCCAGATTAAACAAGGTTGGTGGAAATTTATTTCGCGCAAGGAACAGGAAGAAATTGCCAATCAATATGTGAAGGAATTGAGTATCGCCACATCGGATATTGAAAAACCGATTGAACAATTAAGTGGTGGCAACCAGCAAAAGGTCATCCTGGCGCGCTGGCTTGCGGCAAATCCGTCGCTGTTAATTTTGGATGAACCTACACGCGGAATCGATATTGGTGCACACGCCGAAATTATCCGTTTGATTCGCAAACTCTGCGATCAGGGGCTGGCGTTAATCGTTGCGTCTTCGGAGTTGGAAGAGCTGGTAGCCTTTAGCAGTAGCGTTATTGTTTTGCGCGACCGCAGTAAGGTTGCCGAGCTGGAAGGCGATGAAATTAATCCACAGCAAATCATGCAAGCGATTGCAGCCAGTTAAAAGAAGAGCCTGTTAAATTAAAAGAGACAGTTATGAACCTGAGCAAAAATCCAAATCTGCGCCGCTATTTATGGCCCTGCGCTGGTTTACTGGTGCTGTTGGTGATCAACGCCATTATTGCACCGGAGTTTTTTAATATTGAATTTAAAGATGGCCGCTTCTACGGCAGCCTGATCGATGTATTGAACCGCGCCGCGCCCGTTGCACTCCTGGCAATTGGCATGTCGCTGGTGATCGCCACTGCTGGTGTCGATTTGTCGGTGGGTTCAATTATGGCGATCGCCGGTGCAGTGAGCGCCTACTACATCACCAAAGGTGTAGACAACCTCGCGTTAATTATCGGCGCCGGTTTAATTGCGGGATTAATTGCCGGCATAGTGAATGGTTTTCTCGTAGGTTATATGAGCATCCAGCCAATTGTTGCCACATTGATCCTGATGGTTGCCGGGCGCGGTATCGCGCAATTAATTAATGAAGGCCAGATAGTTACCTTTGATCATCCCGGCTTTGCTTTTTTAGGTACGGGTACATTTCTCGGCCTGCCGTTTCCGGTGGTGCTGGTGATTATTACCTTAGCCATAGTGCAGTTGCTCACCCGCCGCACAGCCTTGGGTTTGTATATCGAAGCTGTAGGTGCAAATCCATCGGCGAGCCATTACATGGGTTTGAATGCAAAAGCGATCAAAATGAGCGTGTACTGCGTTGCTGCACTGTGCGCTGCCTTGGCAGGCATGATCGCAGCGGCAGATATTCGCGGCTCCGATGCTAACAATGCCGGTTTATGGTTGGAGCTGGATGCAATCCTCGCAGTTGTGATTGGCGGTGCATCGCTAATGGGCGGCCGCTTCTCGATTTTCCTCGCGATTATAGGTGCGCTGATTATCCAGACACTGACCGTCACGATTATCCTTAGCGGAATCCCGCCGAAATTTAATTTATTGATTAAAGCCAGTGCGATTATTTTTGTATTGTTGTTGCAATCGCCACTGTTCCAGCAACAACTGGCGCAATTGCGCTTCCGCAAAAAAGCTACCGCCGCCACTAACAATTCCAAGGAGGCGAAAAGTGCTTAACCGTAAATTTATTCCGCTTGCCATTACCTGTTGCCTGTTCTGTTTATTATTCGGCATAGGGTCAATTCAATTTGAAGGTTTCGGCACACCGCGCGTCTTTTTTAATTTGCTCAGCGACAACGCCTTTTTGATTATCGCTGCGGTGGGCATGACCTTTGTGATTTTATCCGGCGGCATCGATTTGTCTGTTGGTGCCGTTATCGCACTTACCGGTGTGGTATGCAGCGTATTGATCAGCAAATACCAATGGCATCCGCTCGTGGTGTTCCCCGTTGTATTAATTGGCGGCACCGCATTCGGCGCAATTATGGGTGCGATTATCCACTACTACAAAATGCAGCCGTTTATTGTCACACTGGCTGGTATGTTTTTCGCGCGCGGTTTGGCGAGTGTTATCAGCGAAGAATCCATTCCCATCGAACACGAATTTTATAACCAGGTATCCATGTTTGGTTTTGAAATTCTGGGTGATGCCTGGATTGGTAGCTCAACCATTATCTGTTTGATGGTGTTGGTCGTTGCCATTATCAGCGCGCACTACACCCGTTTCGGCGGCCGTGTGTACGCCATCGGTGGCGATGCAAACTCGGCAGCACTCATGGGCATCCCACTGGCTGCGACCACTATTCGCATCTACGCGATCAGCGCATTCCTCGCCACACTTTCGGGCATCGTTTATTCCTTCTACACCTTTTCCGGCTACTCACTCGCCGCCGTTGGTGTAGAACTGGACGCAATTGCTGCGGTAGTAATCGGCGGCACACTCCTGACAGGCGGCTACGGCTATATGGTCGGCACACTCATGGGCGTACTCATCATGGGCGTAGTGCAAACTTATATTTCCTTCGACGGCACACTCAGCAGCTGGTGGACCAAGATCGTCATCGGCTTATTGTTGTTCTGCTTTATTGCGCTGCAACAATTATTGGCGCGAGTGAAACCCAAATAGGCGAATCCGCCGCAAGAAAACAAAAAGCCCGAGGTGAGAACCTTGGGCTTTTTTATTTTGCTTGGCAAAAATGTTGCAGTCATTAAATAATAGCCCGGCATGCCTCTTCCAATTACCGATTCATAAAATGGAGCATTTATGTACAAACTTTTCTACTACCCCCGCAATGCCAGTTTCGCGCCGCATATGTTGATGGCGGAAATGGGGTTGGATTATTCATTGGTATTGGTTGATCGTAAAACCGAGGCGCAAAAAGATTCCGAGTATCTAAAGCTGAATCCCACCGGCAGGATTCCAACATTACTGGTCGATGGCGAGCCGATTTACGAAAGCGCGGCAATCTGTTTGCTGTTGTGTGAGCGGCATTCGGATAAAAATTTAATTCCACCGGCGGGCACATTAGCGCGGGCAAAATTTTATCAGTGGCTGTTTTATTTAAATGCTTCGCTGCAACCTGAGTTAATGGTGTATTTTTATCCGCAAAAACATATCGCCGATCCACTTGGTAAGGATGCAATAAAACAAGCGCAGCAGATACGCATCACCCAGATGTTTGCCTTGCTTGACCAGGAACTGGATGACAAAGAATTTTTATTGGGCGACGCCCTGAGCGCCTGCGATTTTGTGCTTTTTATGCTGCTGCATTGGGGGCGAGATTTTGAAAGCCCGCCGCTGTCGTTTTTAAACCTGAGGCGCTTCCTGCGCAATTTCGCCAAGCGCGATTCGGTTAAGCAAGTGTGCGCTATCGAAGGCACCGCGCTGGATATTTATGCTTAAACGCTGCGATAACTCCTGGTGATCGTATTTTAAGCGCCGCCTTTGCGTTAATTTGCTGAAATAGATGTTTGTTATGCGATGCGATTGCTGCATGATGTGATTTGGTGCCACAATGTTTGGCACCTCGACGCTGGCGTGTATGCTAGCCCCCCGCGACTTAAAATTAGATTTTATATAACGCCACACTATAGCAATAATAATTGGATGAGATTTGCACGGAGCTTAAGACCTTTCCCCAAGGAGAAGCTTGTTGAAACTGGTTGTGCAATTATTCGGCGTGATTAGCTGCGTGTTATTCACACTCTCTTGTTATGCAGGCAATACCATCACCGCCGCCGTTGATGAAGACATTATTGCGGATTACCAATTATTTATTGGCGAGCGCGATCCTATATCCGTTACCTATTTTGGCGGCGAAGGTGCACGCCGCGATGTTATAGAGCTTGTGTTATTACAGCAGGCATTGCACCTGGGTGGATTCAAAGGGAAAGTGGTATTGCGCCCGGAAAACAGTTACCTGCGCATTTTAAAATTAATTAAAGATGGACAGGTTGCACTCTCGGGCGCCCTTATGTGGCGCGACGATATCAAGCCCTATTCCGACTATTTGTATAAAACCAAAGCCGTGGTTAAGGAAGGCGAATTTATTGCCGGACTTTATACTCATGCATCCAACAGCCGTGCGCTTACAGCCAGGACACCCAAACAAATTAGCCACTTAAGTGCGGCCTCCAACGATCACTGGAAAGCAGATATAGAAACGCTGAGATCCCTCGGGATTAAAAGAATTCACTATGCCACCTACTGGGTGCAAATTGTGCGCATGGTAGTGGCCGGCCGCGCTGATGTGACACTTGCGCCCTTCCAGGTAAATCCCGATATGAAAGTGATGGTTGATGGTTTGGAGCTGGTACCAATTCCCGGCATAAAAGCCGCGCTACCTGGTAGCAGACATTGGCCGGTTAGCAAAAGCCATCCGCAGGGTGAAGAGGTTTTTAATGCATTGGTGCGCGGGATTGATGAATTGGAAAGAAAAAATATTATTCAACGCGCTTACGAAGAGTGTGGTTTTTTCCATCCACAAATTAGCAATTGGGCCCTGTTGAATCCCCCCTCGCCGCAGCCCGCCTCCATGGCACCAACACTCACCTCGCCACCCACAACTACTCATTAATGTCAGCATCAGGATTATGCCAGCCAGTATCGAAGCGTTAATCAATGGAATTTATCGCAGTGAATCGCGGCGTGTGCTGGCGACCTTGATTCGTTTATTAAAAGATTTTGATCTGGCTGAAGAAGCCCTGCAGGACGCTTTTGCTGCGGCATTGCAGCAGTGGCCGGTAGACGGTGTGCCCGCAAATCCGCGCGCATGGTTGGTCTCCACCGGCCGCTTTAAAGCCATTGACCAACTGCGTCGCCGCGCAAAATTCCATGTATCACTGGAAGATATAGTGGAACAACTGGAAGAAGAAATTCAGGTACAGGATGATGAAGAACACCATCATCTGGAAGATGACCAGTTGCGTTTAATTTTCACCTGCTGCCACCCCAGCCTCGCACCCGAAGCACAAATGGCACTGACACTGCGCGAAATTTGCGGGCTGACTACCGAGGCCATCGCCCGCGCATTTCTCACCACGCCCAGCACACTGGCACAGCGCATAGTGCGCGCTAAAAATAAAATTCGCGATGCAAAAATTCCCTACGAAATTCCGTCGCGCAATGATTTGGCCGAGCGCTTAAACGCGGTGCTGCATGTGATTTATCTGGTCTTTAATGAAGGCTATTCCGCTTCATCGGGCACCGAATTAATTCGCCAGGAATTAGCGCAAGAAGCCATCCGCCTCGGGCGCCTGTTGGCGAATTTATTACCCGATCCTGAAGTGCTCGGCTTGCTTGCGCTGATGTTGATCCAGGATTCGCGTCGCCACGCACGCATCGACAGCAACGGCGATTTAATTCGTCTTGAAGATCAGGATCGGGCACTGTGGGACCATACGCAGATTGCAGAGGGCTCGGCGCTGATCCAACGCGCACTGGCAAATGGCAGCGCCGATGTGTACTGCCTGCAAGCCGCGATTGCTGCACTGCATGCGGAAGCGACCAGCTTTGCAGAAACCGACTGGACGGAAATTTGTGGCTTTTACGATTTATTATTATTTCGCAATCCATCGCCAATCATTGAACTCAACCGCGCCGTCGCCATCGCCCATCGCGATGGTGCTGCCGCTGGGCTAGCGTTACTGGATGACCTGGTCGAGCGCAAACAACTCGTTGATTATCATTTGCTGCATGCCGCCCGCGCTGAATTTCTCATGCAATTGCAACAGCTGCCCGCAGCGCAAGCGGCTTATGAAAAAGCCATCTCACTCACAACGCAAGAACCGGAGATCCGTTTTTTGCGCGGCAAGCTTCAAGCTGCATCCCTACCGTTATAGTGATGCACGGGAATTGCATCCAGATCAATATCTTCGATACACCGAATATTAATTGCCGCCACTTTATTGCCCGCCGGATCTACACCTTCGGCATAAGGACTCACACCGCAAATCTGGCAAAACTTATGCTGGATTACATGCTTATTAAATGTGTAACTGCCGATATTTTCATCGTCACCCAATAAAGTGAACGCGTTCATAGGCGCAAACCATAAAAGCGATCCTTTACGCTGGCAAATGGAACAATTACAAGACAACGCAGAATCAATCGTACCTTCCACTTCAAAACGAATATTGCCGCAATGGCAGCTGCCAATGTTTTTCATAGGAAC
>DATIGS010000174.1:0-10672 GCA_035481425.1 Cellvibrio sp.
TACCTCGAGGCGATTCTGCGCGTCTACAACCTGCTCGGCCGTCGCGACAACAAATACAAAGCCCGTATCAAAATTCTGGTGCGCGCCTTAACGCCGGAAGTCTTCGCACAAAAAGTGGAAGATGAATGGCAGCATTTAAAAGATGGCAATAACAAGCTGACCCAAGCCGAAATTGCGCGTGCGAAAGGCTTCTTTACCGCTCCAGCTTACGAAACTATTGATAATGCAACAGCACAAGCTGCTGTAGATGCACAAGCTGCCGAGAGCATCGCTTTTGGCAAATGGCTGCAGCGCAATGTGCGCGAGCACAAAATCCCCGGTTATGCCGCGGTGACCCTTTCACTGAAGCCGACTGGTGTTGCTCCTGGCGATGTCACTGATTCGCAACTCGAAATTATTGCCAACCTGACTGAAAAATTCAGCTTTGGTGAAGCGCGTACGACCCACGAGCAAAATATCGTCTTGGCCGATGTGAAAAAGACTGATCTGTTTGCGCTCTGGCAAGAGTGTAAGGCGGCCGGCTTTGCAACCCCGAATATCGGCACCATCACCGACATTATCTGCTGCCCTGGAGGCGATTTCTGCTCGCTCGCCAATGCCAAATCGATTCCAATAGCCGAAGCCATCCAGCGTCAATTTGAAGATCTGGATTATGTTTACGATCTCGGTGATATCGACCTGAATATTTCCGGTTGTATGAATGCGTGCGGTCATCACCACGTTGGCCACATTGGTATTCTCGGTGTAGATAAATCCGGCAAAGAGTTTTACCAGGTGCAACTCGGTGGCAACGCCAGCAACGATGCCTCACTTGGTGATGTGCTCGGCCCCTCATTCGGTGCAGAAGACATGCCCCGAGTCATCCAGAAAATCGTGGATGTGTATGTTGCCAATCGTACCGATGAAGAATTGTTTATTGATACCTATCGCCGTATAGGTGCAGCTCCATTCAAGGAGAAAGTCTATGCCAAAGCTAATTAAAGATGGCGTTATCGCCGACAATACCTGGACACTCATCGCCAAAGCTGAGGGTGATGCAGCAGCGGTTGAAGTACCTGCTGGCCAAGTGATTATTCCAATTGCCGTGTGGAACGCACAAAAAGATCAACTGCAAAACCGTACCGATGTGGGTGTATGGCTGGATAGCGATGAAACTGCAGATTTGATCGGCAATGATGCAAATCGCTTTGCTGTGATCGGCGTGAACTTCCCGCTGTTTATGGATGGCCGCGCATTTTCTACTGCGCGCCTGCTGCGCGAACGCTACGGTTTTACCGGTGAATTGCGTGCTATAGGTAACTTTATGCGCGATCAACTTTGCTATCTGCGCCGCTGCGGTGTGAATGCTTTTGCATTTGCCAACCCGGAGGCTAATTTGGAAGAAGCGGTAAAATCGCTCAGCGATCTGCAGGAATATTACCAAGCATCGGTAGACCAACCGCTGCCGCTGTTCCGTCGTCGCGCATAGCTTTTGGTGTTTTGGGAGAAGGTAGGCAATCTACCTTCCTCTTACCTTTACCTCCTACCTCTCACTTCTTATTTTTTCCTTCGCATAAAGTCCTTTTAAATTGATCGGTCAGATCACATCTGAATTCGGTATTTAGCAGGCCTAGTGAAACCCAATTCGCTTGTAGCCGTTAACTGATTTTAATAAAGACGCCCACAGATTTTTCAACGTGTAGTGCTTAACCCGCGAATTCAAATTATTAACATTATTCAGCTCTATATTGCTCGCAAATTGTTTAGCACTGTTTATGAGATGCTTATCTTGCGTACATAGCGCGGGATAGAACTGCAGGATTTGCAATTCCCGAACCAAGGCTGAGTCATTGAAGTTAAATAACAGGATATCGCTGGGCTGATGTTGAGCCAAAGGTAAGTCGATTAATTTCCTGGCGGTAGCACGACTTAATATATATCCACCTGCATTCCAACTTGTAGACATAAGCTTGTAGGCCGACCGGTTATTGTGCTTTAGGATAGGAACGGCACTCAAACGAACCCGATTAGTCGATGTTTCCAAACGAATAACATCAGTCGCTTCGGGTATCCAGCTCGAATCATTCAACAAGCCTCCCAAATCATCAGAGACATGGACATCATCTTCAAACACAACACCATAATCTTCCGTGCCCTTGGCGATTAATTGCCACACACTAAAGTGGCTCAGGAAACAGCCCATTTGCCCACGCAACCAAGACTTCCCATTTCGCGGGCGCAACCGCATAAAATCCTGATATTCCTGCTCGGAGAGAAGGCGCCCGTCTACCGCACTAATCCGCTCAAACTCCAGATTCAAGCGTTTAAAATTATTGGCAAAAAATTCCAGCCGTGCCATATCTTTATCTAAATTTATAACATAGCACTTCATTGCACCGCTCCCTATGAAACCTACTCAAAATGCATTAATCAAGCACTGAAGACAAACGACTAAAAACGTTGAAATTTTAACTGGTAAGAAAGGTTTTACAAGCGCTAAAAATAGCGTCTGCTCAAGCCGCCATCATGCAGATAAAGAACTCAAAATACAACAAACTCCATAGCAAATATGGTCTAACCACATTTTCTGTTCAATCAAAACCAAATGAAGAAAATTTAGAAATTGAAATATACTTGTAACAAGTGATGTCTATAAATCGACACTCAAAGAAATTTTTATGAGAAATATTCTATTTTTTCAAAAAAAACGCTTTGATATTTTCTGCCTCTGCCAACGTGTCCTCTCGCCCAAGCATCATCAGTTCGGTGATAAATTCTTTGGAGAATAATAAATAACTCGCCGCCGTCGCACCGCCACCTTTTGCGGTAGAACCTGTAGCCCGCATAAAAAAGCGCAAGCTTTTTGGCAGGTAGCGCACATTGCGGCCGGCGATGGTATCTATAGGATAGGACGGGGAAATCGCCATATTGGCGACCGGACGCAGCACAATTCCTTCCCGCTCCCGCACTTCGGCGGGAATCAATTGCAGCAATTGATTCATACGCTGCATATGCTCCAAATCACCTTCAAGCGCATCCACAAAAGCACTATTAAATAAATGACCAATGATTTGGCCCATTGATGGTGAATGGCGATGCGGTACACGGCGATTGGCTTTCAATGCGCTGCGGTTGCCGCTCACACCCACGACAAATAGCGAGTCCGCCCCCAAATGTAACGCCGGGCTGATCGGTGCTAATTGGCGCAGCGCACCATCGCCAAAATATTCGCGATGAATACGCACGGCGGGAAAAATAGTGGGGATTGCCGATGAAGCGAGCAAATGCTCCAAACGCAACTGTGTTGCTACACCACTACGCCGGTAACGCGACCAGCCTTCCAACTCCGGATGCCCCTGGAAAAAACTCACAGAATGGCCGGAGGTATATCCCATCGCTGACACACTCACTGCCAGCAGCTTTCCGCTATCGATGGAGTGACTAATATTTTCGAAATTAATTTTGGAACCCAGCAAATTCCACAGGGGGCCGTTATCCAGTAGCGACAATGGGCGCTTCCGTCCCATACCTTCATTCAGCAGCGACAACCCCAGATAACCAAGGCCTTTAAAAATATCGGTCCAGCCATGCAAGTAAACCTGGCCAATATCCAGATTTTGCCAAAGATAAGCCAGCGCATTGGTCGCCGATTTAAAGTTGCCTTTATGCGCAGCAAGGGCAACCGCATTAATAGCCCCCGCAGAGGTCCCACAAATAATTGGAAAAGGATTTTCACAGTCATCCGGTAGAACTTCAGCCAGTGCTTGCAATACCCCAACCTGATAAGCAGCCCGTGCACCACCGCCGGATAAAATCAATGCTGTCTTCATATGTATTTTAACGATCGATATTTTTGATTAATCGGCAAATTATTATTGATATATATTTTTCAATATTTATTTCAGATTAGCAGCTAACCACCGCTTAGCCAAGGAAAAGCCGCTAGTCCCCAGAACTAACGATCAGTCCCGAGGTCACTCAGTTATAGCTGGCTCAAGGATCTGATTCATGGTCGCACCCAAAACCCACAACCCCGGAATAAAAGTACCCCTCAACAAAATTCAGGCCATGTTGAATGACCCAAAACAATGTGCAAAAGCGATTAGCCTGGTTTATGTGAGCGATGCAAAAGAAGGGATATGCAGAATCAAAAAGGGCAAGCAGTTTTCCTATTCTCTCGGCAATAAAAAAATCACCGATAAACAAATACTGGATCGGATTAAAAAACTGGTCATCCCTCCTGCCTGGAAAAAAGTATGGATCTGTCAGCTCGAAAATGGTCATCTGCAAGCGACCGGCTTTGATGCGTTAAATCGAAAACAATATCGATACCATAATTTATGGAGCAGCTTTCGCAACCAAACCAAATTTTATCGCCTATGCGAATTCGGGAAATCCCTTCCGGCAATTAGAAAACAAATCAATAAGGACTTGGCCGAGCCGGGTTTATCCATCAACAAAGTACTGGCTACCGTTATATCCCTTATTGAGCAGACCAGCATCCGCGTGGGAAATAAAAACTATGAAAAACTGTATGGTTCATTTGGACTAACCACATTAAAAAATAAACACGTTAATATTCATGGGGATAAAATCCAATTTTCATTTAAAGGCAAAAAAGGTGTGGTCCATAACATCACCTTAAACAATAAAAAACTCGCGCGCATAGCCAAACAATGCCGCGACATTCCGGGAAAGGAATTATTCCAATATTATGATCAGGAAGGAAAACACCACCCCATCGATTCGGGCATGGTTAATGACTATTTACGGGCAATTACCGGTAAGGATTTCACCACCAAGGATTTTCGTACCTGGATAGGCAGCAAAACCGCACTGGAAGCATTAAAAAAGATTGATCTCACGGGCACCAAAGCGCAAACCAACAATAATATCATCGCTGTAGTTGATGAAGTGGCCGCTCATCTAGGCAATACTCGGAGTGTTTGCAAAAAATACTATATTCATCCAATTCTTCTGGAATTGGCTGAGCGTAACGAGCTTGCTCCCTATTTTTTTAAAACCAAAAAAATTAAGGCGTCTATTCAAAAGCTATCGCTTTCTACCGATGAAAAATTGCTTTTGTCTATTCTCGAACAAGAACTGCAAATTCCTCGCTCCCCCAAAAAATGTTAGTAGATGCTCCGGCAGTTTTATTTAGTCGGAACTTTAGCACCCAGCTTTTTCCACATTGGTGAAGTTATCTTTTGCTGATGTGAATAGCCTTGCCAGGGATCTTTTTTTAGCTTTGCCAAGCGCTCATGCAAATTACCCACATGCCACTGCGCCGAACTTTTCAATGTCTTTAATTCAGTTAGTGCAATAGGTACTGAGACGGGCAGCCCCGGACGGGCACGTACAGAATAGGCTGCCACTGTGCTCGCGCCACGCTGGTTGCGGAGATAATCGATAAATATTTTTCCAATTCGATTTTGCGGCCCCATTTTCGCCACAAACCGTTCAGGAACCTGTTTAGCAATAAATTGGGACACCGCCTTGGAAAAATTCTTAATGTAATCCCAATCAAATTGCGGCGCGATCGGAACAACTATGTGCAGCCCCTTCCCTCCTGTTGTCTTCAAGAACGCGCGTAATTCGAGCTCGTCCAACACCGCCAATACCAATTGCGCGGCCTCCACGACGCTGCGCCAGGGAAGAGCGGGGTCCGGGTCCAGATCAAACACTATGCGGTCCGGCATCTCAATGGCATCGCTTGTCGAGCCCCAGGTATGCAATTCAATTGCGCCCATTTGAACCGAGCTGACTACAGCCTGAACAGAATCAATTTGCATTAAACTCGCGTGACCAACATCCAAAGCGGGATCGAGATGATGCATATGCGGAATAGCAAGATTTTCTGCATGTTTTTGGAAAAACTGCTGCCCGCCTATACCCGTCGGGGCTCGCAGCAAAGAAACCGGCCTATCATGTATGTGAGGCAATAGCGCTGCTGAAACATGTTCATAAAACTGGGCCAGTTCGAGTTTTGTTATGCCTGAGTCTTTATCAATCACGCGCTCAGGATGGGTGATTTTTATATCGGCAACATTGTCCGAACTTTCGCCACGTGCATTTTTCTTTTTAGATGGAGCGGGCTTTTTTTTTCGCGATTCACTTGTAGGTGAACCAGACCCATCAGCCATCTCCCCATCTTCATTTTTTAGTGCGTCCTTGTATAAGGACTTGGGGCGCTCCCGAATAATGTCATGTGCAGGCTTGTCAGTGCGTTGCGCGATGAATGTTGCATGCCGCAACACACCATCAGCAGTCCATTCGGCAAATTCAACTTCGCACACTAATGAAGGTTTCACCCAATGCACGTCATGCCGGAGCGACGCAGGCAAGGATTTATTTAAAGGCGAAGTCTTTGCTTCCAGCTTCTGCAATTTTTCGTGCAATTGTTTGAGAACAGCTTCATTAAAGCCGGTTCCGACACGCCCCGCATACAACAATTCGTGCGATCCCTGCCGCGCGTACACGCCTAATAACAAAGCACCGAAGCCGGTTCGGCTTCCCTTTGGTTTACTAAAGCCGACAATTACAAACTCCTGCCGCAGCCGGCATTTGAGCTTGATCCAATCCTGGCTGCGACGGGAAACATAAGGGCTACCTACCCGCTTTCCAATAACGCCTTCCAGTGACATAGCACAGGCGCTTTCCAAAACACTGTGATGATTTTCCATAAACGCGGCAGAAAATCGCAAAGGAGTCTTCGTTTTAGCCGGAATGATTTTCTTAAGCGCAGCGCGTCGCTCCTCCACTGGCAAGTCGCGCATATCGACACCATTGAGGAACGGAACATCAAACAAATAGTAAACGATGTGATGGCTCCGGCCTATATCAAACGCGCGCTGTAGCGCCTGGAAATCCGGGATGCCGTTTTCATTTAATACAACAACCTCACCATCCAACCAGGTGTCGTCCAATCCCAGTTCGGCAATGGCTTTTGCCTGCACCGGCAACCGTTCGGTCCATTCATGCCCATTGCGGGTGATTAATTGCACTTTATTTTTTTCAATTCGGCTCAGGATACGGTAACCATCAAATTTGATCTCGTACAACCAATCACCGGCGGGTGGCTCACTCACCAAGGTTGCTAATTGCGGGGAAATCATTGCTGGCAAAGCAGTCTTTTTTGCCGTTGATTTTGTTGAGTCTGTTTTATGACTTTTATTTTTTTTACGGGAATCAATTTCTGCATCACTTATTACACTTTTGGGCAAGGCTGTTACCACATCGTACTCATCTGCCGAACGTGCACTTTCGTCGCGCTCTTTTATTAACAACCACTGCTCCTTGTTGCCGCTTCCCCGCAGATGGGTGCGCACTAACGTCCAATGGCCAGCCAGTTTTTCCCCTACTAATGCAAATTTCAATTTTCCGGATTCATAACTTTTAGTCGCATCGCCGATGGGTGTCCAAATTCCCCTGTCCCACACGATGACATCACCACCACCGTAATGCCCTTCGGGAATATGTCCTTCAAAGTTAGCGTAGGATAAGGGGTGGTCTTCCACATGCACGGCGAGCCGCTTATGTTTTGGGTCGAGGCTCGGTCCCTTCGGAATCGCCCAACTCTTTAATGTGCCGTTAATTTCCAAACGAAAATCGTAATGTAAAGCGCGGGCATCGTGCTTTTGAATCACAAAGCGCAACGCGTTGGCATGTTTTGGTCGAGCGCCCTGCTCTTCAGGCGGCTCCGGAGTAACGTCAAAATTGCGTTTTCTGGTGTACTCGCTCACAGACCGAGCCATTTCATACCTCCGCATTTATCGTATTTCACTATTCAATGTACAGGAGTTCAA
Source organism: Cellvibrio sp. (assembly GCA_035481425.1). Taxonomy (GTDB): domain Bacteria; phylum Pseudomonadota; class Gammaproteobacteria; order Pseudomonadales; family Cellvibrionaceae; genus Cellvibrio. The sequence goes on from DATIGS010000174.1 coordinate 7,785, forward strand.
TGTATAGGAATTCAATGTATAGGATCATTTGCTTGAAGCTCTTTTCGAATCGGATTTTTGTTTAGCCGCCGCAGTCGATTTTTTGGCAGTAGATTTTTTTGGCGCAGATTTTTTTGTTGGACTTTTTGCAGCATCGGAAATTTTTGACACCGCAGTTGATTTTTTCTTTCGCGCGGATCTGGATTCACCACCGCTGTGGCTGGTCGATTTATCTGGAGCAGAAGACGCATTTTTAGTATTTGGTTTTTTACTACCCCCAAGACTGCGTTTTAGTAACTCGGTCAAGTCGATAATGTCTGCACTTCTCTGTGGTTCCTCTCCGGTTTGAGTCTCTACATCTTCGATTTTTCCTTCAGCTGCTTTTTTCTCGACTAACGCCATGATTTTTGATTGAAAGGTGTCTTCATAATCCTGCGGCGTCCACTTCCCTTTCATGTCCTCAACGAGCCTTCTCGCCATATCTTTTTCTGCTTTGGAAAGCGCAGCTTTGGTTGTGGCAGCATTCAACTCAAGGGCATCGAGACCGCGCACCTCATTTGGCCAGCGCAACAGAATCAACACTAACGCTGGTTCAATCGGTACCACTGCCGCCAAATGCTGTTTGGTATGCAAAATAACCGTGGCGAGCCCAACCGTTTTGGTAGCGGTGAGTGTGTCGCGCAGCAGCGCATAAACTTTTTCGCCGCGCTTATCGGGTGCCAGATAATAAGGGGTTTCAATATTGGCAAGGGGGATGTCGGTATCGTTCACAAAGGAAAATATTTCTATTGTTTGTGTCGATTTTGGATGGGCCGATTTTATTTCTTCATCACTAATAACGATGTATCTTCCTTTTTCATATTGAATTCCCTTTACGATATTTTCTTTTTTAACTTCTTTTCCGGTATTTTTGTTAACACGTTTATAACCCACACGATCCATCGTGCGCTTATCAAGCCAATCAAAATCAAGACCCGTTGACGCTGTTGCTGACTGTAATGCAACAGGAATATGTACTAAGCCGAAACTGATTGCGCCCTTCCAAATTGATCTCGCCATGATGTCACCTTAGTTAGCAAGTTAGGTGTTCCACCTGAACAATGTATCGCCATCAATATTAAATGCATCTTCAATGCCAAACTCTCATTTTGATTCATTTTCTTGAATTTCATCATTGGAGTTAAACCAGAAATGCCTGACACCTCTCAACCAGGCAAATGTATAAATAATACTTAAGGCAAATATTCCCCACTGCTCAGAGCAAAATGATTCGTAAAGCCAAAATGGCTGGCCGGCCACACCAAATAAACAGGCGAATCGTCGGCGATGCTCGTGCTTGTCCTGGCTTAACCAAACAGCCGATATACCTGTAATGACAATCATTAGTTGTACAAACACAATATTTTCGGCCTTCGACAATAAAGTTTAAAAATTCGTAAACGTGTCATACCCCAATATTAATTTCACCTATTTCCAAGCACGATTGATGCTTGAGGAACCATCCTAAAGCGATGCAGTCAATTCTATTGGGCAATTTATTGGTAACGTAATACAAAGGTAAAAAGGAGCTCGCGATGGAAAATTTAAGTACTTTGTGGTGGATAGTAATTTTACTGTTTGTATTTTTCTCGGCTTTTGTAGTGGCAATGATATTAAGAAACCATGCAGCAAAAACGGACGACGTAGGAAATACAGAAAAAGATTCAATCGAAAATAGTGTTGCTATTAAGCCGCGCGAGAATACAAAAAAGTTAGATTAGACGTTTAAACGTGCCAGAAAAAAGCAGTGACGATTACTCTATCGAAACTGCTTTTTCCTGCACCGCTTACCTGCTTTAAATTACCTGAACTATTTATTGCTAAACTATTTATTACTGAACTAATTATTGCCAAACTAATTATTGATGGTCAGATCGCGATATTGGCTGCCATAGTAGGTATGGATGCTGCGCGCCCAGGTTTCATCTGCCATATCCGGCCAGTCATGTTTATCGAAGCCCGGCGCGTTTTCGAGGCGGCTTTTATCGATATCCAAAATAAAGCGTTTGTTGGCAGTATCCAGTTTTAATGCTTGCCATGGAACCGCAAATAATTTTTCGCCAAGCCCAAGGAACGAGCCAAACGATAATACGGCATAGGCCACCCTACCTGAGGCAACATCAAGCATAATTTCTTTAATATCACCGAGGTCTTCCTCTGCGGTGTTATAAACGTCGTTTCCGATCAAAGTGTCTGCGCCCATCAAGCGTGGACCAGGACCTTTGCCTTCATGAGGAATGGGATTAGTTTTATACATGCCATAAGTGTCGCGAGTTTCGTAGTTCATAATAGTACCTGCCTGTTATCTGTTGAAATGATGTGAGAAAAATCAATCTTCCTGAATATCCATTTCGTTAACGTTCGTAGCTTCCGCGTAAATATCCACTTGCCAATACATGGCCACTCATTGCGCTCAGCAATTCCTAGCTTCATGTTCATCCCTCGCAAGCAAAAAACACCCATCGATGTATTCAGTGCAAAATCTCGAAACATTTTTAAGCAACCGCCTACATGTACACCAGGCAATGAAACTAGTAGAGCAACATTGATACCAGATTATTTTTCTTGGGAAGAATTAACACGTTAGAACACGTCGCCAGCTTCTAAAGCAAGAAACATGGGAATTTCGATGCCATTAAATTTGGTTAACAATGGAATAACTTACGTAAGATTAAAAAATTTACATAACCTAAGAATAAAATTGAATTTATCGTAGTGAATTTTTTTTGCGTAGACGGCGATAAAATTAATAAAAATTTCGCAGCATTAGGTGTCATTTCACGACTATTGGATTTTTATAAAAAAATTTTTAGTGAAAAAATTTAGTAGTGAAGATAACCACTCTGCGCGACACGCTGCTTGCTGATAAA
>DATIGS010000175.1:0-17003 GCA_035481425.1 Cellvibrio sp.
CCCAAGGTAACGCTGCCATCATCTTCGTACCAAACGCCCAAGCGGGCGCGACTGCGATAAGCGCGATCACCGGCGGTAATCGGTGGCAATATTTTCCGGGGTACTACGCCACCCCAACGCTGCAATTGTTCCAGCACCGCTTTTTGTTTCATTTCTATTTGTGTTGATGGCTGCATGTACTGCAATTGGCAACCGCCACAACTGGAAAAAAATTCGCACGGCGGCACCACGCGCTCGGGAGCACTTTCAATTAACTGATCGATACGGGCATCGATAAAACGCGCGTGGTCTTCCACCAATCGCGCTGTGACTCTTTCTCCCACTAATGCGCCATCGATAAAAACGGTTTTGCCTTCAAGGCTCGCAACACCGCGACCATCGTGACTCAAGCGATCAATGGTGAATTCACCAAGACGCTTATTAGTTTGGGGCAGGATTTTTTCTTCAACACGAGCTTGGTTGCGACGCGGCGCATCATCGCGCACATACACACTGCCCTCTTTTTTCGGGCGCGGTTTCTTGCCCAATAGGCTGCCACCTTTTTTAGGGCCGTTCATCGTTGATGAACCGCCCCTGGATGAACTGCCATTTTTACCACTGCGATTGGACATTAAAAAATTCCCGGTTTTACAGAAAGTGACGGCGCATTGTTTGTGCACATTGCGCCGCCCTGAAAATTATTTGTTGAGTTCCGTATTCATCCATTTATATCGTTCACGCTGCCAGCGCACCATTTCCTTCGCTTCAGCCTCATAGCTGCCAGTACCACCGTGGGTACCATGCATCACCCAAGGCACAACATCCGTGATCGACCAGATGGTGTAATTTTTTGCTTGCTGCTTATCAAGCCACAGCGCCCGCGCCTCGGCGTATTGAAAAATGTAATCGAGTTTTCCCTCAGCCTTTAAGCTGTTCCAACGTGCAGTGACTTTTGCTTTAAAGGCAGGGTCCTGAAACAAACGGGTAAACCATGCGGCATTGCGCACCCGCCAGCCATAGGTCTTATCTACATCGTCGTAACCGGCATTGCCAAACGCCAAATCAAAATCCCAAATCGGCCCGAAAAATAACTTCCCGTTGCGTTTTTTATACAGATAAAAACTTGCCGTCGCGCCATCGGGATTTTTGAACAATTCATTAATCAGAAAATAATTAATCGCGGAATCCACATCGATATATGCCGCGTAACCGAGCGCAGGGTCGGCAAAACTATCGCCAAACAACGCCACTTCTGTATCCGCGATGTATTTACTGATGTAGTCGCGCTGCGCACTCCAATCAGGTTCCAGCAATGTCTCGGGTGTATCTACACAAAACGGATCCATTTTGTGGTTGGAGTCAATGCAGAAAGTCGCTTCGCGCTCCAGGTTTTTGCCATTAACGCAAAAGGATTCATAGGCGTTATTAACGCAATGCTCCTTGCGCATGCGGAAATCCACTTCAAGCAAATAACCGCCGGTAACATTTTCACCATCTATATCGGTCACTTTCAATTCGGGAATATTGACCCGGTCTTTGGCAACGCGAATGTGCTCGACCAATTGGTAGACACCTTGATAAGTGCCATTTACATTCAGTTCAACGTATTGGCTTCGCGCCGTATATTCCATACCCAAACTGCGGCTGAACATAAACGCAACATCATTGCGCATCAGGGTTTTGTCCGCGTAATTCGCCAGCAACACCCAGTGTTTGCTTGCTGGCATTCCCAATATTTCAGCCGAGTTTGTTAACTTGAGCCGGTAAGGCTTCTTGGGCCAATCCCAGGTTGAATTACCGCGCCCGCGAATTTCAAGAGCTCCCTCTGTGGCAGCATGCCCTGGTTCTGCCAGTGAAAAATTGCCAGTTACATATGTTTCCCTGGATACAATTGGAGCGGCGCCATCCGTGGTGATACTCAATACCGGCAAGGCTTCAACAGTACCGGTAGGAAAATCAGCAGGCATGCTTGATGCCAAACTTGAGCTGCTGACGACTGAACTCGAACTATCAAGCGATGAACCAATACTCGAACTGCTATTGATCGATGACGCTGCCAGGCTCGCCGGACTCGAGCTACTCTTCACCGGATCACTTGAACCTGAACCGCCGCCGCAGGCCTGCAGCAACACCACCAACACGATCATCGCACTACGCATAATTACCGACATAAACACATCCTGATGAATTATTGTTATTACTTCAAAATTGCCTGGTAATTTTTCGCAGGCATTGTTATTTACGGCTACAACATCTACTTACGATTGTCACTTCAACATCACAACAACATATTTATTCGTTAAACAAACCCGATGACAAATAGCGATCGCCGCGATCGCAGATAATTGCAACTATCACCGCATTCTCGACTTGCTGGCTTAATTCCAGCGCCGCCGCTACTGCTCCACCAGAGGATACTCCGCAAAAAATTCCCTCTTTACGCGCAAGCTCACGCATGGTTTGCTCGGCCAGTGGTTGCGGCATGCTCACAATGCCGTCCACGCGGTCGCGCTCATAAATTTTGGGAAGATAGGCTTCTGGCCAGCGGCGAATACCGGGAATTTGCGCCCCTTCCGATGGTTGCAAACCAATAATCTGGATTGCCGGATTTTTTTCTTTTAGATAGCGGGAGGTCCCCATAATCGTGCCTGTAGTTCCCATGGAACTGACGAAATGGGTAATAGTGCCGCCCGTCTGCTGCCAAATTTCCGGGCCGGTGGCGGTGTAATGGGCAAGTGGATTATCGGGATTGCCAAATTGATCGAGCACCTTGCCTTTACCTTCGGCTTGCATCTTCAATGCGAGATCGCGCGCGCCTTCCATGCCGGCTTCTTTGCTCACTAGAATCAGCTCTGCGCCATAGGCCAGCATGGACGCCTTGCGCTCAGCGGTAGAGTTGTCGGGCATGATCAACACCATGCGATAACCTTTGATCGCTGCCACCATTGCCAGGGCGATGCCGGTATTACCACTGGTGGCCTCAATCAATGTATCGCCGGGCTTGATATCGCCGCGCAATTCAGCGCGGCTGATCATGGATAGAGCCGGACGATCTTTCACCGAACCCGCAGGATTATTCCCCTCCAACTTCAACAGTATGGTATTGCTCGTCACACCGGGTAACCGCTGCAAACGCACCAAGGGTGTATTGCCGACAAATGCTTCTATGGTGGGGAAATCCATGCTGACCTCAGGGCTGATAATTCGCGTAAATCGCCGGTTGCGCTGGCGCGCGTGGGGCGGCTATTCTACCTGCGATCACCCCACCCTGCGAACACCCAGAGTTAAAACTCATAAGGGTTCAGCGCACGCCGGTATAGGAAAACAAGGCAAAACTCCATGAATAATAAACGTAGCAGTATTAAATCTGATGTCTGGCGTCTGATTTTCATCCCCTCTATCAGCATTATTATTCTGATCGCTGTCAGCCTTACTTATTTGTGCATCTCACAAATCAATAAATTTATCGACTTGCGCGGTGGTGTCCTCGCACAAAAAACTGCGCACCTGTTGCACAAACCACTGCAGGAAAATAATCGCGAATTGGTGCAATACATTCTCGATGCATCACTCGAAGAACCCTATATCCGTGCCGTGCATGTGTATTACAAGGACGCGGACCAACATTTTCATAGCGGCCCGCAATTTATGCAGACCGACGATGTGCGCGAACCCGATATGCAACAAGCATTGGAGCGCGAAACCTATCGCACCCTGCGTTTTACAAATCCACTGGTTGATTTGGACAATAAAAATCCGATTGGCTGGGTAGAGATTGAATTGATGTCAGCGCCCTATGCCGTGGTGCGTTATGAAGCAATTGTACTGACCATTGCACTGACATTGCTGTGTTTGATTATGGGTGCCTATTTCGCCATTTCACTTTACTACCGCATTACCGACCCACTCGATCACATTAAAAATATTGTCCATGCGCTGGCGCGCGGGCGCTTGAATGAACGCGTGGCGCAACAACATTCGAGCGAGTTTTTCGGTTTGGCCGAATCAATCAATACCATGGCCGATTATATGGAAACGGCGCAGGCCGATATGCAATCGCACATTGACCATGCCATTGAAGATTTGCGCGAGACACTCGAAACAATTGAAATCCAAAATGTGGAATTGGATTTAGCGCGTAAAGAAGCTCTGGAAGCCAGCCGGGTCAAATCAGAATTCCTTGCCAACACCAGCCATGAAATTCGCACGCCACTGAACGGTATCCTCGGCTTTATTAATCTCGCACTCAAAACCGAACTCAATGAGCAACAACGGGAATATCTGGAAACGATTCGCGATTCTGCACAAAACCTGCTCACCGTTATCAATGGCATTCTCGATTTTTCCAAAATCGAATCCGGCAAACTCACCCTGGATTATGCGCCGCTGCCCATTCGCAATAGCATCGATGAAGTACTGCATATACTTGCGCCTAATGCGCATGAAAAGCACCTGGAACTCATTAACTATGTTGAAGCGGGAATTCCAAAAAATTTATTGGGCGATGCATTGCGTTTTAAACAAGTGCTCTCCAATTTGGTTAGCAACGCCATCAAATACAGCAACGCAGGTAACATCCTGATTGACGTTAGCATTTTGCAACAGCAGGAAACCCAAATTACCCTCAAGGTATGCGTGAGCGATGAAGGGATAGGTATGTCGCGCGAGGAGCAAGAACAATTATTCAGTCCATTCAACCAAGCCGATACCTCCAGCACGCGCGAACACGAAGGCACAGGTCTGGGGCTGGCGATTTGTAAAGGTTTGGTTGAACGCATGCACGGAGAAATTGGCGTAGTCAGCCAACCGGAACAAGGTTCTACGTTTTGGTTTACCGCCCGCCTGGGTATCGACAAGCGTCAACCCTCGGTTAGCCAATTGGCTAACTTGAGTGACTATCGCATTTTGTTGTGCGGCGAAAATTCGGCGTCGATAAAACAAATCGATAATTTATTGCGCGAATGGAATGGCAATACCCAAAGCATCCCCTCCATCCATGACTGCTTCCCGATATTGCGCAATGCACGCAACAGCAATAATAACTTTGATTTGCTAATTCTGGATATTGCGCCCAGCGAGCGAAAAATTCCGCCGGTACTTCTGAACAATCTCGCTGAACAATTAAATGTAGAATTTAATTGCACACTGATTGCCTGCTGCACGCCAGCACACCAGCGTTTATTCCGCGCGCATTCCGATAAGTCGCAGGTGCTTTTTATCAACAAACCGATTGCGTATGACGCCCTGTTACAAACGCTGGGGCGCCAGTTGGACTTGCACATTAAAGATATGCGCGAACAAGATGAAGACGCATTGCAACCCAGCGTGTCGGTATTACTGGTGGATGACAATCCCGCTAATTTACAACTCGCTTCAGAATTATTGCGCGGTTTAAATACCCAGGTGGTGCAAGCCAACAGCGGCAAACAAGCAATTGAAGCCTGCGGCAGCAATGAGTTTGATGTGATCTTTATGGATATCCAAATGCCGGGCATGGACGGAATGGAAGCCACACGCCATATCCGCGCCTTGGAACAGGGCAAACGCAGGACCCCGATCATCGCGTTGACCGCACACACCATCACCGAACAAAAAGCCGAATTATTAATTGCCGGCATGGATGACTGCATCAGCAAGCCGGTAAATGAAGCACAGTTGGCGCACATTATTAATCGCTGGACCAGTTTGTCGGGCAAGAAAGAAGTGGTTATCCCCATTGAAGAAAAACCGCAAAATACCCATACCCGCGAACCTATACCAACCCAGGACCTCACCGGTTCAGTTGACATCCAGCTCTGTTTAAAATTAGCCAATAATAAACCGGCACTTGCACGCGATATGCTCAGCATGTTGCTCAGCGGTTTGGAAAGCGAAAAGCAGCAAATTAATGCAGCGCTTACGGCAGGCGCATTTGAAGAGCTGGGGGAGTTGATTCATCGCCTCTACGGCAGCACTTGTTATTGCGGTGTCCCACGCTTAAAACATATCAGTGGCCTGCTCGATAAACTTTTTCAAAGCGAACAATATGAACAGGCGCGCGATGCAATACCGGCGCTGAATCACGCACTCGATGATTTAATTAAGTGGGGAAGGAATAAAGAACTGGACCCGCTATTCGGGCTGGAGAAAACGGATGCCTGACAATCAGGCTTTAACACATTCGTCGACCGACATTGCTTTCAATTTTTACCAGACATAAATAATTGTCGGCTATTCAGTGGGCGACTGCCAAGCAAAGGTTTCAGCAACCGCCGCGACAGCTGCTTCGCTGCAAGGCGTGTCGCGGGGTCCGAGTAGTCTCCTGCGGCTATCGCCAATAACCATTCACCTTTCAGTAAGAACTGTCCGGGCAATAAAAATTGCCCGGGAATATCGGACCCTGCTCGATAAAAACCTTCCTGCACATGGCACTCATAAAATCCTTGCGCCTCTATCGCACAGTCATTGCGCGCGTCCGCACTAAAATCCAAACCATAACCAAGTTCATCCAATAAACGAAATTCAAACTCACGCAACAGCGGCTCTATATCACAGCCAGCACGTAACGCATCCAGACATTGTTCATAGGCGAAATACAAACCATTATGCCGATCCATTTCAGGCAAGAGCCGCACGAGCAATTCATTAAGATAAAAACCGGAATACAAATGATTGGCGGTAAGCGTGAGGAAATGGTTGTCCGATTCAAAACTGGTTAGCAGTTTCATATCCGATTTTCCCTGCCAACAAATCAGCAAGCGGTTAAACGGATTTAACAACTGGCGTTTCGGAGTTTTGGTTTTGCGCACACCGCGCGCAACGGCAGTGACACGCCCGAAATCGGGCGTGAGGAAATCGATCAATAAGCTGGTATCGCGATATGGACGGCTGTGCAGGATATAAGCGGGCTGGAGGTCAACACGCATAGGAGTGAATTAAAATTCGTTATAGCCAAGACTGCGCAAGGCACGCTCGTCATCAGACCAGCCGGATTTTACTTTGACCCAAAGCTTGAGCATGATTTTCATATCAAACAATTTTTCCATATCAACACGCGCTTCGGTACCTATCAATTTGATACGCGCGCCTTTATCGCCAATCAGGATTTTTTTCTGGCCGTCGCGCTCAACCAAAATCAACGCCGATATATTCAGCAGATTGCCTTCCTGTTTAAATTCTTCAATTTCCACCGCCATTTCGTAAGGCAATTCATCGCCCAGCTGGCGAGTGATTTTTTCGCGCACAATCTCCGCCGCCATAAAGCGCGAGCTGCGGTCGGTAATCTGGTCTTCCGGGTACATATGAATGCCTTCCGGCAATCGTTCGACAACTAACTGCTCCAGGCGATCCAGATTGGTATTGCGCAGCGCCGACATAGGCACTATTTCGGCCACATTGAGTTTTTCCGATAAAGCCTGCAAATGCGGTAACAACGTTTCCTTATCATCGATTTGGTCGACTTTATTGACCGCCAAAATAATCGGACATTTCAGGTTCTGCAGTTTTTCTGCAACAGCTTCATCCTCTTCAGTCCAAATAAAACGATCAATCACAAACACCACCACATCCACATCTTTCATTGCACTGGTGGCCGCTTTATTCATGTAGCGGTTGATGGCCTTTTGTTGGCCAAGGTGCATTCCCGGTGTATCCACAAAAATAATTTGTACATCGCCTTCGGTTTTAATGCCCACAACGGCATTGCGCGTGGTTTGCGGTTTGCGCGAGGTGATACTGATTTTTTGCCCGAGGATATGATTCAGCAAGGTGGATTTGCCCACATTGGGTCGGCCAACAATGGCGACATATCCGCAGCGACTGCCGATAGTTTCGGGCTGATCTGTATCTGATTCAAAAGTCATAAGTAAATACTGGAAGAGACAAAGGGAATTGGGGGCTGGCAATTTAGGGTGCCAGCTTGCCCGGAATTAATCGATCTTTAACTGCGCCAGCATCAATGCAGCGGCTTGCTTTTCTGCTTCGCGGCGACTGGAGGCAATCGCACTGGTAGGCTGTTTTGATATGGCGACACGACACTCGATGGTAAACGTTTGTGCGTGCCCTTCTCCGCCCACCTCAACGACTACATATTCAGGCAAAGGTTGACGCTGGGCTTGCATATATTCTTGCAGGCGCGATTTGGAATCTTTGGCGCTGGTATTAAGCCCTAGCTTATCGAGGCGCGGAGCGAACCATACCAGCACGCGTTCACGGCAGACATCCAAACCACTGGCGAGATAGATTGCACCGATAATCGCTTCAACACTATCGGCCAAAATGGAATCGCGCTGCTTGCCGCCCGATTTCATCTCGCCTTCACCTAGCACCAGGCATTCGCCCAGTTCAAATTCGCGCGCAAGCTCAGCCAGGGTGTCGCCTTTTACCATTTGTGAACGCAGGCGGCTCAGTTGGCCTTCACGCACTTCCGGAAAACGCTTGAACAGTTCTTCGCCGACAATGAAATTTAAAATGGAATCGCCCAGAAACTCAAGGCGCTCATTATTGGTAGCGCCATGGCTGCGGTGAGTTAACGCCAGCTGCAACTGGCGTTGATCTTCAAAATGGTAGCCAAGACGTTGTTCGAGGCGTTGGTATTTAAGTGTTAACACAAATTACTTGGTCTTTAGTGTAGCAGGTGGTTTACAGCATTGGCCGGGGCGAGTGCTATCGAGATGATTTTGGAAACTCAATACCAAATCGATGTTATAAAAAAGCGGAACGCGGGTTTCATAATCCACGGTAACAACGGCTTTCTCGCTCTCGCGTTCAATTTTGATGTTTTTGGTCGGCCCTTCACTGCGCACATTGTTAATCATGTAGAAGTTGTTCAACTTTTTGGTGATCTCGGCATCGGTCATTTGATCCAGTTTTTCACCACCATTTTCGAGTGAGCGCAGCGCAGACTCCACATAACGATTCTCGGCATAAAGCGGAATCACTTTAAACGCAAACAGTAAAAAGAATCCTGCGATGGCAAGCACCAATGCCCATTGCAACATCCCCATACCGCGCTGATGCTTGATCGATTTAAGGCTATTATTTTTTTTCATACTCGCGTTCATCCCATTTGCTTTCATAGTAAGCGGCTCCGATCAAAAAAAATGATTGGGACTCAAGTTAACACAGGCACTTATTTAATAACGCCAACATGATCAAAAGACGGAATGCTCAGGAATTTCTCCCAGTGCATCCAAACCGCAAATGCTTTGCCGACAATCGCCTCTTCTGAAACAAAACCCCACTCGCGGCTGTCCAGACTATTATCGCGGTTATCGCCCATCATGAAATAATGACCTTCCGGCACCACCCAGGAACCATGCATGCTAAGGCGGCTGGGATGTATGTGTTTATAGGTGGTGAATTCTTTACCGTCAATATTCTCCTTGACCATGCGCAGCACAGGTGCGCCGGCTGGCAATTCGGCGATCAGATTTTCTTTGATCACTTTGCCATTTAGCGTCAGCACATGGTTGTTGTAAGAGATATGGTCGCCAGGTACGCCAATTACACGTTTAATGTAATAAGTTTCCGGGGCGTGCGGTGGAAAAAACACCATCACATCCCCGTGCTGGGGCTTACCCGTAGGGATAATGGTGGTGTTTAACACAGGAGCGCGCACACCATAGGCAAATTTATTAACCAAAATAAAATCGCCCACCTCCAGGGTCGGAATCATCGACCCCGATGGAATCTGAAATGGCTCGACTAAAAACGAACGCAAAAAGAAAACAATAAAAAGCACAGGAAAAAATGATTTTGAATATTCCACCAGTACCGGCTCTTTGGCCGCTACCGCTTTAGCTTCCTCAAACGCATTTTTCTGCTGCTCGGTTTCGAGAGCCATGCCGGAAAATTGTTTTTCCACCGCAGCAACTTTGGCTTTACGGGGACGCGACAATACCAATGCATCAAACAACCAAACCAAACCGGTAATCAATACGGCGAGGGTGAGAATCAGTGGAAGATTAATACTACTCATCGAGTGTCCTTAGCCTATTGCGATAAACAGGTGATTAGCTATCTATTTTCAGTACTGCGAAGAAGGCTGCCTGCGGGATCTCAACACTACCCACTTGCTTCATACGCTTTTTACCGGCTTTTTGTTTTTCCAACAGTTTTTTCTTACGTGTAGCGTCACCACCGTAACACTTTGCTGTTACGTCTTTGCGCAATGCTTTTACAGTAGAACGCGCCACAATTTGACCGCCGATTGCAGCCTGAATTGCCACGTCATACATCTGGCGAGGAATTAATTCTTTCATTTTTTCAGTGAGGGAGCGCCCCATGCCGTGCGCTTTATCGCGATGCACAATAATGGCCAGCGCATCCACTTTTTCACTGTTGATCAACACATCCAAACGCACCAGGCTTGCAGCCTGGAAGCGCACGAAACTGTAATCCAATGATGCGAAACCGCGGCTTACGGATTTGAGGCGATCAAAGAAATCTGTCACCACTTCGTTCATCGGAAGTTCGTAGCGCACTGATACTTGTGAGCCGGTAAATTGCAGATCTTTTTGCACACCGCGTTTTTCGATACACAGGGTGATCACATTGCCTAAATGTTCTTGCGGTACCAGGATGTTGGCTTCAACAATCGGCTCGCGCATTTCATCGATCGAACCCGGGTCCGGCAATTTGGAGGGGTTATCAACATAGATGACTTCGCCACCGCGTTTGACTACCTCAAAGACTACTGTCGGTGCAGTGGTGATCAGGTCGAGATCGTATTCGCGTTCCAGACGCTCCTGGATAATTTCCATGTGCAACATGCCCAGGAAACCGACGCGGAAACCAAAACCCAATGCATCAGAGCTTTCTGGCTCGTAAAACAATGAGGCATCGTTCAATGTCAGCTTGGCCAAGGCTTCGCGGAAGTCTTCAAAGTCGTCGGAGCTGATCGGGAACATACCCGCATAAACTTGCGGCTTAATTTTCTGGAAACCTTCCAGCGCTTCAACATCGGGAGTTTGTGCGTGGGTGATGGTATCGCCCACAGGTGCGCCGTGAATATCTTTAATACCAGCAACCACAAAGCCTACTTCACCGGCCTTGAGTTCTTTTAATTGGGTAGGTTTGGGGCTGAATACGCCCACGCCATCAACGATCTGTGCTTTGCCGATAGTCTTGGTGATGATCTTGTCTTTCAGGCGCAATGTGCCTTGTTTTACGCGCACCAACGAAACTACACCGAGATAGTTATCGAACCAGGAGTCGATAATCAGCGCTTGCAGCGGGGCATCCACATCGCCAACCGGTGGCGGGACCAACCGAACCAGCTCTTCCAATACCTCTTCCATTCCCATGCCGGACTTGGCTGAGCAGCGCACAGCTTCGGTGGCATCAATGCCGATGATGTCTTCAATTTCCTGCGCTACACGATCCGGCTCTGCTTGCGGCAAATCCATCTTGTTCAATACCGGGATAACTTCCAGACCCTGCTCGATAGCGGTATAGCAATTGGCCACTGACTGGGCTTCTACGCCCTGCCCCGCATCCACGACCAGCAAAGCGCCCTCACAGGCGGCCAGCGAACGGGATACTTCATAGGTGAAGTCCACATGGCCAGGGGTGTCGATGAAGTTGAGCTGATAGGTTTTGCCGTCGCGCGCGTTGTAGTAAAGGGTCACGCTGTGGGCTTTGATGGTGATACCACGCTCGCGCTCCAAGTCCATGGAATCAAGCACTTGCGCTTCCATTTCACGGTCGCTCAAACCGCCACACATCTGGATGAAGCGGTCAGCAATGGTGGATTTACCGTGGTCAATGTGGGCAATAATGGAAAAATTACGGATATGGCTCAGGTCAGTCACAGGCGCTTAACTACTTTATGAAGTTGGAGTGTGTCCCCGGAATGGGGGGCGGAAATAATGGGCGGCATTCTAGCCTATTTGATAGGTGGGTGCTATGCGTCGGTCGGTAGGCTCCGCACCGGGCACACACCCCCAAAATGGCCGGAAACAGGCGTGATACCAAGCTTTCAAAACAATTTTTTACAGAATCGAGTTAATCGTTGGCGCATCATGGCGTCGCTGTCCAATGGATAGAGGATTTAGTCACAAATCCCACCACTAAACTCACTCAATGGAAACTGAGGCCGTTATGAACCCCACCACTCCGCGCTACAACATTTATACGCTTATCCACAAAGGCCTGCGCTCCAGCATGTGCCAAACCCTGGTTGATCTGGGGCGCCTTGACGATAGCGATTCCGATGCCGTTATCACCCAACTGGAAGTAACTGAAAACCTGCTGCATTTTTGCAAAGGGCACCTGCAGCATGAAAATGAATTTATTCATAGCGCGATTCGCGAGTTGCGTCCGCTCCCCCTGCAAACTGCCGATGATCACCTCGAACACGAACTGGAAATCCAATCGCTGTTTAACCACATCGCACAAATCAAATACTTGCCGGGCCATGAACGTGCCGAAGCGCTCCAAAATTTGTACGCCGAATTTTCACTTTTCGTGGCAGAAAACTTTACCCATATGCGCATAGAGGAAACCTACAACGCGGAACTTTTATGGGCCCATTTTGATGATGCAGAGATCCATGCTATCGAGCAACGCATAGTCGGCTCTTTAGCCCCTGAAGATAATCTACGCGGACTCTTAATGATGCTGCCTAATATTCGCCACAGTGAACGCATCCAACTCTTGGGTGGCCTTCGCCAAGCCGTTCCGGCGCACGTATTCCAGATGACTTTGGATCTATTAAAACCGCTGTTAAACACCAAAGACTGGTTGAAATTGAATCGGGATTTAAATATAGATATCAGCGGTTACACCGCTGCCTGATCCATCCTGCCCAGACTCTTTTCCGCTTTACCTGCGGCCTTTTTCGGTTTAACCACTAAAGGATATCGATGCCAGATACCGCAGGTCTTTTTATTACAAACAAATGGACTTTTATCATGAAAAATCTCGCCATAAAGAAATACCTCAGCTCTACACTTACTTTTTGTGTTGCCATGATGACCAGCCTGATTGCGGCCCATCACAGTAACGCCGAGACGATTCCCGCTCCCGATATTGAATACTCAGGCGTGCGCCAAGTGGTTATGGCCGAAGGCAGTTTTACCCAAACCGTGCATCATTCCCATGGCAAAGAGCGCAACGAAATGCAAATGGAAGGCATGAGCATGGTGACCATCATTCGTCCGGACAAAAAATTGGCATGGCAATTAATGCCGATGCAAAAAATGTATATGGAAATGGATTTTGCCTCTGCCAACAAAATGTCGGGCAATGCACCGGACGATGTCACCATTGAAAAAATCGGCAGCGAGTCGCTTGATGGAATAAACACCACCAAATACAAAATTTTGATGAAAGATAAAAGTGCCGGCGGATTTATCTGGCTATCGCCAGAAAATATCGTGCTGAAGATGGATTTCCTCAGCAAAGAAGGCAAAGACAAAAATCGCGTTACCATGACATTAAAAAATCTGAAAATAGAGCCACAAGAGGCGGCGTTATTTGAATTGCCAGCGGGTTACCAACCTATGCCAAGCATGGGCAACATGATGAAGAATTTTAAACCGCAGTAAGCAGCCGACAAAAAAGGATTTCACAATGAAAAAGATATTCACCGCGACCTTCGCATTACTGGCCGCATCGGCAACCCAATTCAGCCTGGCCGATTGTGTTGCCGATTTAAGCGTGGCAGACGCACAGCGCGCCTATCAGCAAGGTACCGTGCTGGAAACACAGGGACAACTTTGGGAAGCCATTAACCAATATGACATAGCACAAGGCTATGTCTGCGAAGACAGCGGCAACCCCGTCGCCAAACAAGCTCTCAACAAAGCTATTGCACTGGGCAGTAAACAAGGAAAAATTGAAGAGCAAAAAGGTAATTTCTACAAAGATGGAAAACTTGCCGGTGCATTTCAGTGGTATGAAAAAGGCGCACAATTTTCGGCGGCAGATAAAGTTTTGATTACCGCGTTGAAAAAAAAGCCAACCGACATGCAGTTGTCGGCAGTTGCGCAAGAACACTTTAAAACACGTGGGCAGGATTATTTTACCGGCAACAATAAAACCGCCATTGACGCAACCGGAGGATACACACTGGACAAATCCTTCGATAGCTACGTCATCAGCCTGCCGCCTACCAATATTGAGCGCCTGCTGAATTCGTATCAAACCATTTTGCCCGATAGCTATTTACAAGCGTTTGCCAAATTGGAACAACAGAAAGACATCCTGCAGCCGGGCGACATCGCCGGCCTTATGAATATTGAACAAGCCTCAACCCAATTCCAGCAACAGTGGAAAACCGATCGGCTTGAAGATGCAGAAAATGTATTTGATGAAGCCTTCAGCTGGACACAACAAGTACGTGACTATAAAGAGGCTGATGCGCTGCGCGCTAAAATAGATCAGGCGCGTTTGGCGCATGCAGATCGCTTGGCCAAATCCTACGCTGGTACCGTTCAATTAGCGGATAGCGCCCTGCAGTTTTATCGCCAGCAAGATAAGAATGCACAAATTAAAACGCTGGAACAACAAGCCCGAGGTTACGCTGATCAAGCTATAGCAGCCAGGCAATATCGACGCGCAGGCGATTTTTATCTGTTGATAGATGACTACGATAAAGAACAGCAAGCGCGCACCAAACTGGAGGAGCAGCAAGAGCAACTCGCACAGGACGCGCAAATGGGTTCCGCAGCACAGATTGCTGAAATGCAAAAGATGTATAGCGACCCACAAAAAATCCAGGCATTGCAACAACAAGCTCAAGAAATGCAAAAGCAATTGGAAGCACAGCAGAAAAAAGGCGCCTCTGCCGAGTACCAAAAAGAAACTGACGCTTTGGAAGATGAGCTGGGCCTTTAACCGTCTGTAGGAATTATTATGAAATTAAAAGGACTTTATGGCGCAGTGCAAAATGGCGCATTGCTAGTATTTGTTTTCAGTGCACCATCATTAGCTTTGGCAGACCAGGAACCTGAACCTGTGTATGCCGATGTACAAATGGATGGCTTGCCTTATGAAGGAGAAGGCTGCGAAGGAGGCGATTGGAGTTTGAGCTGGAAAGGCCCGGTCCATGTTGAGGGCGGGCCTTTAGCTGATTTATTGATTAGCTATACCGCGTTTGATACCAGCCATTCAGGGCAGCGCACTATTCCGCCCGTGAGTTTTGATAGCAAGCAAGTCATTTGCCGCGACAATGACGGCAAGGTCGTAATGCGTGCTAATGTCGCGCCAAAAAAATCCAATAAAGTTCAACTCACCGTTAGCCTCGCGCAAAATGCCGCATTTAATTCTCCCGCATTTATATTTTCTGCGGATGAACTGGGCGCGTGTCGCGTTGACGCGTCCGGGACTTCGTTCGAATATCCCAATGTTTTAACCAGCATCCACACGGGTCTTTTAAATAGTTTGAATCCTGCGCTGGATATTAGCTTGCAAGATTTGCAGCAAGGATTTAATAAAACCTATCATTTCGATGGTACCGTCGTCGGCGTTGCGCCCATGTGCATGGGCGGGCAACTACGCCGCGGCACGGTGAACTTGCGCTATAAATCTGGCAGTGAAGATCCGGAAGTGGGATTGAATGCCTGTCTGCATCTAGCCAAAAATGAAGTACGGGAAATTATTGCACAGGGTTCGCCAGCCGACGGTGAATATCAATTCACATCTAACCCTGCTGATGTATTGGGTATTCTCAGCCAACACAATAATAGTGCGCAAATTCAAGGCAAAACACCGGGTAAGGGCGATGTAACAGTTGACTATACCTTCAAAGGAAAAACAGCGAGCACTACAGTAGCGGGTAGTGTTGTGGAGTTGGTGAGCATCAATAATGGCGCAGCCATTCCCAAGCTAGGCATTTATGATGCTGAAGGGAAAAAGATCAAAACCTTTTACGACTTTCCACTCACACTCAATCCAATCGATGGTTTTGTACAAATGACATTGGCCAAAGACACCATCGCCAGTGTCACCAACACCGCCACAAGTATTCAGATACAACCGGTAACAACCGGCAAAACCCTGATGCAAGCAAAGACCTTGTGTGGCAGCAATATAGGTGAACCTGTCGCAATAGAAATTGTTCGCTGTGATGATGAAGTACAGCAGCAACTGCGCACCAAAAAAGAAGAATATAAACAGCGCACCGATGCTATTGTGAAACGCATTACCGGCTTAACAGGTGATAGTGAATTCCAGCGTGCGGGAACAGAAATATCCAAAACCACACAGGACATGGCGATCAAAACTGGCGAGTCTATTATCAATACCCTTTCCTTCGGCGAAACCCAACAAGTCGCTTTTGCTGCAAAAAATGGCATTCACTTAAGCCAGAAAGTTATCGTCAATGCCCAAGCACTTGAAATTACCGGCACCGCGTGGGATGTAAAAAATCTCTATGATGATATTCAGGAAGCACGCGAGACTCCGGATGATTTCCAAGCCATAGCCAAACCCGCCGTGAGTGCGTTGGTGCTGCTCGGACAAAACCAGGCGATTGCCTTGGGCAAAACTTATGGCGAAGCTTATTTGGCGGCAGAAAAATTCGGCAAAGACCTGGGCATACTTGCCGGAGTTGCTGATCAACTGGCGGAACTGGAACCGCAGCACAATAAATTGATTAAAGAATACATCCACATCAGTGACCGCCTCGCCTATTGCGAGAAATCACCGCCACCAAAAGAAGATCAGCCGCAACCACCTAAACCCGAGCAAAATGACATTCCAGTAGAGGAAGGCTCGCCCGCAGATATTCCACCAGAAGAAATACCCGTCGACCAAAACATGGAAGAACAGCCTGAACCGGAAAAACCGGAACCTCCACCGCCGAGTGAAAACCCGCCGAAAAAAGTCTATGGTCTTGCCTGTCGCATCCAGGATTTAAAAGCGCCGGGATTAGCGCAGCATTTACGCGAATTAAAACAACTCGCCCAAACGCAGCAACAAAATTTGTTGCGAGCGAAAACCGACTTACAACAATGGCAAGCCACTATCGAAACTTTGAAACAAAAAAATGAAGGTACAGATGCAGAGCGCGCGGCAGAGTTTGCTCGCTCCAAACAGGC
>DATIGS010000176.1:0-2060 GCA_035481425.1 Cellvibrio sp.
TTTGTGCTCCAGGCGCAACAACTCGGCACCGGCCATGCAGTGCAACAGGCGCTGCCGCAGCTGCGCAACGATGCGACTGTATTAATCCTCTACGGCGATGTGCCGCTCACTCGTGCCGAAACCCTGCAAAAATTAATCGCTGGCGTGAATGACAAACAAATGGGTTTGTTGACAGTGAACATGCAGGACCCCACCGGTTATGGCCGCATTGTGCGCGACGCTTCCGGTGCAGTAATTTCGATTGTCGAACACAAAGATGCCAGCGATGCGCAGAAAAAAATTGCCGAAATCAATACCGGCATCATGGCTGTGAAAAGCGTGCACTTACAAAAATGGTTGCCGCAATTAAAAAATAATAACGCCCAGGGCGAGTTTTATCTGACCGATATTATCGCTATGGCCAAGGCCGATGGTGTTGCGATTCATGTTGAGCAACCCAATGCAATCGAAGAAGTAGAAGGGATAAATAATCGTCGCCAGCAAGCCGCATTGGAATGTTTTTATCAAAAGCAATTAGCCAATGAATTGATGGATGCGGGTGTCACTTTATTGGATCCACATCGCATTGATATTCGCGGCAGTTTAACGGCAGGTCGCGATGTAGTGATCGACGTGAACTGTGTATTTGAGGGCGATGTAGTGCTGGGCGATGGTGTAGTAATCGAACCCAACTGCGTGATCATCAATAGCAAGATCGGCAATAATTCACGCATCAAAGCATTTAGCCATATTGAAGAAGCGGTGATGGCAGCAGATTGCGATATAGGCCCTTACGCGCGCTTGCGCCCGGGAACCGATTTGGCCGAGGAAGTGAAAATCGGCAACTTTGTGGAAACCAAAAAAGCGGTGATCGCCAAAGGTAGCAAAGTAAATCACCTGAGTTATATCGGCGATGCCAAAGTCGGTAGCAAAGTAAATGTGGGTGCGGGCACCATTACTTGTAATTACGACGGCGTGAATAAATTCAAAACCGAAATTGGCGATAACGCCTTTATCGGCTCCAACTCCGCGCTGGTCGCGCCGGTAAAAATTGGCGCAGGTGCAACGGTGGGCGCCGGATCGATTATCACCAAAGATGTAGAAGACGCGGAGCTGGCAATTGCCCGCGGCAAACAACGCAATATTCAGGGCTGGGAGCGCCCGACCAAAAAGTAGCAGATGAATATGAGCAAGTTCGCACCCAACCAACGCGTAGAGGTTGGGTGCTATGAATTTTTCAGTTGGTTTTAATCTGGTTTTTTCCGCTGTAATTATTCAGGGATAATTGCTGCGCTTTCTGTGCCTCAGCCAACTGGATTGCAAAGGCGGATGTTGTCGCTGCGTGGCTGCAATTTTTAGTGCAAACCTCTTCCGGGTTAATCACCTCTACAAAACGAAAACCTTCTCCCAGGCTGGAGCGGTTCGATTGTCCGCCGTGACCGCGAAACGCGACCTGGGTATCACCGGGTCCATAGGTGCTGCCGCGGCGGGAGCGCATCATGCAGCTTTCCGCAATCCAGGCAGAGCCGTCAGACGCCGCGCCAACATAATTTTCCCGGTCGCAATCCTGTGTCCATTCACTGACATTGCCGAGCATGTCGTATACACCAAAGGCATTGGGTTTATAGCTACCCACCACGCTGGTGTATTCAGCGCCGTCGTCGCAGGGCATGGTTTTGGCTTGGTATTTTTTGTCGCGCACAAACGCGCGCATACCGCTGGCATCCCAGATATTGGCGTAGTCGCACAGGGCTTTTTCATCATCGCCCACACCATATTTGCTGGTGCTGCCCGCGCGTGCGGCATATTCCCATTCGGCGTCGGTCGGCAGGCGATAGTGTTTACCGGTGGTTTTGGAAAGCCATTGCAGATAGGCGGTGGCGTCGTCCCAACTGACGCACATCACCGGATGGAAATCGCTCGGCGCATAGGCAGGTGTCAACCAATTACCTTGGAGGATATCTATGCCACCCTTGAAGGATCCGCCTTTATCGTCAACCCATTTCCAGCAGCGGTCTTCACCAATGACGTAACCGGTATGCTCGACGAATTGTTTAAATTGTTTGACCGTCACTTCATAG
>DATIGS010000177.1:0-2641 GCA_035481425.1 Cellvibrio sp.
GATTATGGATATGCCGCTTAAACTGATTCTTTTCTCCTTCGGTGTTATTGCCGTCAGCTTCTTCCCGCAGCTTCCTCCGTTATACAGCTTGCTCGTGTTCTATCTGCCGATTTTTGCCTGCTGGCGATGGCGAGTGAGCCGCTATTTTTTGGTTTTCATGTTAGGTATCACTTGGGGCGTCTATACCGGTCATAACCTGCTGGATATGCAAATTTTGGACGGTCTGGTCGGCCGGGATCTCATTGTTACGGGGCATATCCAGGGCTTGCCGGAGCGCGATGAGCGCCGCGTGCGCTTTAATTTTCGTGTGACCTCAGCCGCAACCCCATCAGGACAAGCGATTTCTGCAACAGATTTTCCCGCCAAGCTGCAATTGAGTTGGTATCAGTACCAGCGAGATGGTGCTGAGTCTTCTCTGCCAGCATTGGTCATCGGTGATGAATGGCAATTGCGGGTTCGGCTTAAACGCCCGCGGGGTTTTGTTAATCCCGCGGGGTTTGATTATCAAGCATGGTTGTTGCGCCAGGGCATAGGCGCAACAGGTTATGTACTTGATCATCGCAATAATCAGCAACTCATCGCGACTGAAAAACTGTTCAGTTTTGATGATTGGATTAACCAGCAGCGCTATCAATTGCAGCAGTGGATCCTTGGCAATAGTAAGAGTAGTGAGCGCGGCATTTTGGTCGCGCTCTTGATAGGTGACTCGGCTCTGGTTGATAAAAATCAGTGGCTGCGAATGCAGCAAACCGGCACCAGTCATTTAATTGCGATCTCCGGCCTGCATGTTGGATTTTTGGCAATTTTTGGTTTTTATTTCGGCCTTTGGTTGGGCAAGTGTATTCAATTGGTTTGGCATCGCTGCCCTGCATTAATGATTGCGTGGTGCTGTGCAATTGTGTGTGCGAGTTTTTATTCGGCACTCGCCGGTTTTAACATTCCGACAGTGCGAACATTAATTATGTTGGTAGTGTTTTATCTCGCCTGTCTCTGGCGACGCAGCATTAATGTTGCCGATATTTTTTGCCTGGCACTTGCGTTGGTGGTAGTGCTCGATCCTTTGGCCGCATTGGATATGGGGTTTTGGTTATCGTTTGGCGCAGTTGCGCTTTTGCTTATTTATTTTTCCGGGCGATTGGCTGCTAAGAAAAATGTCCAACCCTGGTCAGGGTTTGGTATCGCCAATGTGCTGGGGGGATTTATTCGCTCGCAGTGGGTAATGTTTATCGGCTTGCTGGTGCCTTTAAGTTTATTGGTCAGCAGTGTTTCTTTGGTCGCACCGATTGCGAATGCTGTAGCAATTCCCCTGATTACTTTTTTAGTCGTTCCATTATTGCTCGGCAGTGCCGCTATAAGCCAGGTGTTTGCTGAGAGTAGTGATTTTTTACTGGATATTGCCGGATGGCTAATGGAAGTATTAAAAATATTTTTGGAAGCCTTGCTTGCGCTTGGGGGTAAATGGTCCAGTCCTGTTATTGCCTTTAGTCCTGCATTGGCGATATTAATTGCATTGAGTTGTTGTGTTCTATTGCTCCCCAAAGGCCTATTCCCTCGTGGGCTGGCTTGGTGTGGCTTATCTTTGGGAATGGTACTTGGTTACCTTATTCCACAGCCAAACCAACCAGATTTAACATTGAACGTATTGGATGTAGGGCAGGGCACTGCGGTTGTTGTGCAGGTTGGCAAACACGTTTTGGTATACGACACAGGTCCAAAATACACCGATAATTTCGATGCAGGTAGCGGCATAGTCGTACCTTATTTATATGCGCAGGGAATCGATCATATTGATCAGTTAGTGATAAGTCATGGTGATATGGATCATGCAGGTGGTTTAATCGGCGTGATGGAAAAAATATCGCCGGTTCAATTGCTCGCCGGTGAGCCAGAAAAAATCCCCCACGCTTTGCAAAATAAATTCGCAGTAAAAAATTGCCATAAAGTTGCTGGGTGGCGTTGGCAAAAGGTGGAGTTTCGATTTTTACAATTTCCGCAGTTAGCAGGCGCCAAGGCTAATAATCATTCATGCGTGTTGCTGATCAGTTACGGTGATCATCATATTTTGTTGCCTGGTGATATTGAAACCTCGGTTGAGCGCGAACTAATTCGCACGCAGCAATTGCCAGAAAAATTGCAGCTACTGTTGGCTGCACATCATGGTAGCCGTACATCCTCAGACGTGGGGTTCGTCAATAAAATGCAACCGGAAATTGTGGTTTATTCAGCGGGTTATCGCAGCCAGCACGGGCATCCCCATCCGCAGGTTCGGCAGCGTTATCAAACGGTTGGCAGCCGTGAGATCAATACCGCCGAGTCTGGCGCCGTGCTGTTCGAATGGAGGCAAGATAAATTGGCGGTCGTGCGCGAATATCGCCACGCGAACCGTCGATATTGGTTTGATTGAGGTCTCCTCTGCATCTCTCTTTATATTCTTCCGATGTTCCTTCCGTTGGCAGCAGATGCAACCTTTTCACACATTTGCAGACAAAGCAGTCTGACCCATGGTAATCCACACTTCTTGTGGTAATGTACGCCGCACTCAAGTCGCGCTGCGCAACTGTTTATAACAATAGAGGAAGCTATCTGTGTTTGAGATTTTTTTAGCTGGCGGTATTTTAATGTGGCCAATTCTGGCCTGTTC
>DATIGS010000178.1:0-11842 GCA_035481425.1 Cellvibrio sp.
CTCGACGACTTCGGTGGTTAATGTCTAAGGAAAACGAGGCTGGGAAACCGCCTCGTTTTTTGTTTTACAGGTAAGGATTTTTTAATTTTGCAATTAAAGGCTAATTAGCCTGGGAGTTAATCGTGGCCGTTCTTGTGGTTACTCTAGTAGTAATGTTGTTTGTTGCGTTGGCATTATCGATCAGTGTATTAGCTGGGAGAAAGCCTGTATCTGGCTCCTGCGGTGGAGTAGGCAAGGCTCTTGGTGATCCGAATTATGTTTGCGAATTATGCGGTGGCGATGAGGCCAAGTGCGCAGAAGAGAAGGCAAAGCCAAACATTTCCGCTGCGAAAGATAAAGGCGATCTTTCATATGATGCGAGTAAGCAAAAGGAATAACTATTGCTAGACTGACGACATCTACATCAATTGTTATTAAGGGGAATAAATTGACGGGTCGTAAAAAATCGGCAGATCATAACTATGATCTATTGGTTATTGGTTCTGGTCCCTCGGGAGAAGCCGCAGCTATAGCAGCGTCCAAGGTAGGTAAACGAGTTTGTGTGGTAGAAAATAGAGCGGTGGTGGGCGGAAGTTGTGCACACAAGGGCACCATTCCTTCCAAGTCGCTGCGTCATGTTGTTAGGCAAGTTATCCAATTTAAAAGCAATAGTTTGTTTCGTGAAATTGGCGATAGTCGCCGTTTAACTTTCCCTCTCGTGTTGCAGTCCGCAGCGAAGGTAATTCCAAAGCAGGTTGAATTGCATACGAACTTTTATGTGCGCAACCGCGTTAATGTGCACATTGGTCAAGCATCATTCGTCGATGCCAATACAGTCAGTTTGCTGCAATTGGACGGCGGTATTGAGACTATCTCGGCAGACAACATTATTATCGCTACAGGCTCGCGCCCGTATCGTCCGGCTGATGTCGATTTTAATCACCCGCGCGTTTACGACAGCGACACTATTCTGGATATGCAGCATACGCCACGTCACATTATTGTGTATGGAGCGGGCGTGATTGGTTGTGAATATGCGTCGATTTTTTCCGGTTTGGGAATGCGCGTAGATTTGATCAATAACCGCGAGCGATTGTTATCATTTCTCGACGATGAAATTTCTGATGCGCTTAGTTATCACCTACGCGACAGCGGCGTTACAGTGCGTCATAGCGAAGAGTTTGAGGCTATTGAAGCAAGCGATTCGAGTGTTACCCTGTTTTTAAAATCCGGCAAGCGGTTGAAGGCGGATGCAATTCTCTGGTGTAACGGCCGCAGTGGGAATACGGATACATTGAATCTCGAAGCTGCAGGCCTTACTGCAGATCATCGTGGGAATTTGAAAGTCGATAATTGTTATCGCACAGAAGTTCCCAATATTTATGCGGTTGGTGACGTAATCGGTTGGCCAAGCCTTGCAAGTGCTTCATATGGTCAAGGGCGCGCCGTATCGGGAGGGATTTTTGGCGATGAATGTCGGTTAGTGCAGGATGTTCCTACCGGGATTTATACATTGCCGGAAATTAGCTCTGTTGGTAAAACTGAAACAGAATTAACCCAGGCAAAAGTGCCTTATGAAGTTGGTCGCGCACTGTTCAAGAATACGGCGCGAGGTCAAATTAGTGGTGAAGATGTGGGAATGCTGAAGCTGCTCTTTCACGTCGATACCCTTGAGATTCTCGGTGTTCATTGCTTTGGTGCCGAGGCCGCAGAAATCGTGCATATCGGCCAGGCAATCATGACGCAAAAAGGTGAGGGCAATAATATTCATTATTTCCTCAACAATATTTTCAACTATCCAACCATGGCAGAAGCTTATCGTGTTGCGGCCCTTGATGGGATAAACCGCATTAATCGTCGATAACGTATCGCGCGATATTAGTTCGAAGGAATGCCCATGTGTTCCTTCGAATTAAATCGCCGCTAATTGTTAGCGACGATTCTTTTTGGTTTTCAGGCGACGAATCCGATCGGCTTCTTCTTTTTCAATTCGCTTTTTCTCGTCATCTGCTTTTGCTTCTGTCACTTCCCTCTGTGTCATTTCCGGCGTTTCCCAGCTTATTTGTCCGAGTAACCCGGCCCGTAATTCGGTAATTAAAATCGACGCCACTTTTTGGATTTCAATGCCGCCGCCTTTCCGTGTGCATCCACGCTTGATACCTATCGCATCCAACAATTCCAGATCAGATTCTGGTAATTCATCCAGACCGTAACGCTTTTTCAGCGCATCTGGATAAGCTTTTAATAGGTATTCGGCGGCGTAAAGCGCGATATCCGCATAATCAAAAACGGTATCTTTTATTGCGCCAGTAATTGCGAGGCGATAGCCGCAAGACGGTGGCGATAGTTTTGGCCACAAAAATCCCGGGGTATCGGTTAATAGAATTCCATTCTCCAATTTAATTTTTTGTTGTGCTTTGGTTACGCCTGCTTCGTTGCCGGTTTTTGCAATGACACGTCCTGCCAGCGTATTGATAATGGTGGACTTCCCTACGTTCGGAATACCCATAATCATGGCGCGAGCTGGGCGCAGCTCGCGCTGGCGTTCACTTACCAAACTCGTGCATACATTCAATAAATTGCGAATTTGTTCTGGCCGTTGTTGGCTCACCGGCAACGCTTTTACTCCGGCCTCCTGTTCCATTTTTTCAACCCAAAGCGCAGTAATGGCCGGATCGGCCAAATCCGCTTTATTGAGCAGTTTTATCAGTGGCGTATCACCACGCAAGCTGGGTACCAGTGGGTTTTCGCTGGAAAAAGGGATGCGTGCATCGATGACTTCAATAACCACATCCACATGAGGCATGACTTCCGCAATTTCTTTGCGGGCCTTGTGCATATGGCCAGGGAACCAATTAATTGTCGACATGATCTTCTCGAGGGGAAATTTTAAAACGTATCCAGTTTTTCACTGGAATCAAAGTGATGCAGCAATAGGCATTCGTCGTCGGTTTCGCCTTCGCAAATTGCAACAGATACAGGCGCAATATTGGCGGAGTAGGTTGGATCCTTATATAAACACTCATTGAGCGCTTGCCACAGCGGAGCGGGGAACTCGGTAAAGAAATTGAAGCTTAGGTAGAGCTTACCTTTTTCCTCAATTGCATCGACTTCGGGTGAGCGAATAGTCCGG
Source organism: Cellvibrio sp. (assembly GCA_035481425.1). Classification (GTDB taxonomy): domain Bacteria; phylum Pseudomonadota; class Gammaproteobacteria; order Pseudomonadales; family Cellvibrionaceae; genus Cellvibrio. The sequence goes on from DATIGS010000178.1 coordinate 3,113, forward strand.
ACACGCTGTAAAAACGCTTCCCGGTCAAAGTCGCGGCTATATTTGGGTTGTATTTGAATGCTAATGCATTGCATGGGGAAATCCTCGGGCGCAATTGCGGTAATTATACAGAAATCACAGGCTTATCCGCGTCCTTAAGTCTGCCCATTTCCGGCTGGAATGAATGTTCTTGATATTGAACCTTGCTTGTTCCATGTCGACCGTAATCGGTTTCAGCTATGATGCGGGCTTATTATTTTCTTTCTGGTAAGCAGCGTGTCCTCTCCTTTATTTCGTCCTATTGCGTTGGGTTTATACCTATTGTTTTTTACTGCCGGGGTGGTTGGCGCCTTGGTATTGCCCACCTTTAGTCTCTTTTTAGCATCGGAAATCGGTGTGCGTCCGATGTTGGTCGGGTTGGCGTTTGCTGGTATTGCTCTGGCTAGCATCGCGTATAACCATTGGCTGGGACATTGGTCGGATAAGCTTGTGGACCGCCGTCCGTTAGTGATTTTTTGTTGTTTGTTGGGAACGCTGGCGTGTGTGATCTTTGCGTTATCGCGCAATTATTGGTTAGTGGCATTTACGGCAATTTTTTTACTGAGCCTATCGATGGTTTCGTTCTCGCAAATCATGGCTTATAGCCTCGACTATGCCGAGTCCGAAATCCCAGTCGAGCGAATTCCAATGTTTAACGCGATAATGCGTGCGCAAATTGCGTTTGCCTGGGTTGCAGGTCCTCCCGCGGGTTTTCTCTTGGCTACCTATTTTGGCTTTGATGTCAGTTACGGTATCGCTGCAGCGCTATATGTATTGGTTGCTCTGGCCAGCTTTAAATTGTTGCCACGATTACCCAAAAAAAATAAACCGGTAACAGCTTCTGGTGAGCAACATTTCCTGCCGCCATTATCACCAACTATCAAGCAGTCGCTGTGGCTATGCGCGATTGCATTTTCATTGTTGTGGGGTGTGAATAATGCCTATCTCATTAGCTTGCCGATTCATCTTAAAGATAATCTGCAGATAGATGCGCAATGGATGGGATGGGTGATGGGTACAACAGCTGCACTGGAAGTGCCTTTTATGTTATTGGCAGGGCACTATGCGAGTCGTTTTCGCTTGATCAGTTTGATTCGCTGTGCGGGGATTGCAGCTTTATTACTTTATGTCGGTGTGTATTTCGCGAGTGAGTTGTGGCAGTTGTTTGTGCTGCAAATCTGTAATGCTATTTTTATTGGTGTATTAGCCGGATTGGGTGTTTCTGTGATTCAGGATTTAATGCCGGGCCGCTCCGGTGGAGCATCAGCGTTGTACACAAATACAACGCATGTGGGTAATTTATTGAGTAGTTTAATGGTTGGATTGGTAGCGGATTATTATGGCTATCATCAGGTTTTTTTAGCCAACATCCTGCTGGTATTAATCGCCATTTGGGTGTTTGGCAAAGTAAAAACATCGCGCGATTTGGCGAGAAAAAATCCTGGTGAGGTGACTTAATCATCCTCATCATTGAGCAACTTTTCCAGGTCTTCGACACTCATGGCAAAGAGTCGATGGCGTAATTCCCGCTCGATTTGCGGCATCATGCTGAGCATGACTTCCTCCACCAAATACTGACGCGGTTTGTTAGGTTTTTGCACAATATTTTTGGTGGAGCTGAGGATTTTTTTTGCGGTTTCGTATTCGAACAGCGGCGGTGGATTATTGCCGTGCAAGCGCTCGCGAATATGTTGCGGCAAAAACGGATTTTCACCACTGGCTTTGGCGAGCGGACGATGATCAGTTGTATTCGTTTGCGCATTGTTCAGCTGCGCAGCAAAACCGGGTTTCTTTTGCTCCGGTATTGTTGAATGCGGAAGGGCGGAATGCGATGGGTTGGTTTTGTGGGTGTTGAGCTGCCCGGCGATTTTAGCCACAGCCGACTTGGGTTCCTCAAAAAGTGAACCTTGCCCGGGCAAAACAGATTCATGGCGTGCGACAAGTAGCGGTGGTTCCAAGTGATATTCTTCATCCAGATGTTCATCAAGAATTTCATCTTCATCCTCCATATCTTGAAGAATCGGGATGTCATCTTCTTCCAATAATAATCCTTTTATCGATTCCAGCTCCTGCAAAATTTCGGCTTTGGTTTTATTCGTATTGGCCATGATGCTTACCTGTTATCGCATTATCTGTGTGTTCGTATCACAACTTTCGGGTTTCAATTGGATAGCCGCGGCTTTTATAAAAGCTGAAGCGCTCGCGACTGGACTGTAAGCTCTGCTGCTCTTGTATTACCACTTCACTCAGACGCTCAAAGCGGCTGAAGTAGGGGGGTGTGTTCTTGCTCAAGTTAAGCAATAAACCTTGGTGATCGCCAGCCTCCTCGCTGAAGGTGATTTCTATCGGAGCGGGTTTGCCACCGTTGATCAATTGGTGCGGAATAAAACTCTCCGGTTTGAAGGTCCAAAGCAGCTCATCGAATGCGCGCGCATCTGCTTCAGTATCCATCGCCACAAGTACACGTATCCCCAAGCGATGTACTTTGTCGATCAAGCGGCAGGCGAACAACCAGCGTGCATCGCTGGTTGTTTCGGGCAGAATGTAGAAGTCGATATGGGTCACGCGATCACGCCTGGTTCAACAGATATTGCACCAGCATAGTGACAGGCCGCCCTGTAGCACCTTTCGCTCCGCCAGAACGCCAGGCAGTGCCAGCGATATCCAGGTGCGCCCAGGCAAACTTCTTCGCAAAACGCGATAGGAAGCACGCCGCTGTGACGCTACCTGCTTCGCGGCCGCCAATGTTGGCGATATCGGCAAAGTTACTGTCGAGTTGTTTTTGGTAGTCATCCCACAGTGGCATTTGCCAGGCGCGGTCAGCTGATTCTTCACCCGCTTTCAGCAGGGCTTTAGCCAAATCATCATTATTGCTGAACAAGCCGGTAGCGTGGTTGCCGAGTGCAATTACACAGGCGCCGGTGAGCGTGGCTATATCCACTACGGCCTTGGGGTTGAAGCGTTCGGTGTAGGTGAGTGCATCGCACAATACCAAGCGGCCTTCGGCGTCGGTATTGAGGATCTCGATGGTCTGGCCCGACATGGACGTCACAATGTCGCCCGGTTTAGTGGCGTTGCCATTGGGCATGTTCTCCGAGGCGGCGATAACTCCGACAACGTTGATGGGGAGTTGCAATTCCACCAACGTCTGGATGGTGCCCAGTACGCTGGCCGCACCACACATGTCGTATTTCATTTCATCCATTGCTGCGCCTGGTTTTAGGCTGATGCCACCGGTATCAAAAGTAATACCTTTGCCAACCAGTGCGATGGGCGGCTGCTTTTTACTGCTGCCTTTGTATTCAAGCACGATGAGTTTGGCGGGTTGGTCGCTACCAGCAGCAACCGACAGGAGTGAGCCCATTCCCAGCTCTTTCATTTGCTTTTCTTCGAGGATATTCACCGTCAGTTTTGACTGCTTAGTCGCGAGGCGCTTGGCTTCGTTGGCGAGATAAGTCGGGGTACAAATGTTGCCGGGTAAATCACCCAGCCCGCGCGCCAGATTGACGCCTTTCCCGATGGCTTGGCCAGTGATCAAGCCTCTAGTCGCCGCTGCGATTTGCGCTTTGGTTGCACCAAAAATCACCTTCTTCAACTGTAGGCTGAGTTCAGCTGGTTTACTCTTGAGTTTGTCTGCGCGGTAATCAAGTAGACTCAGGGTTTCGGCGACCTGGCGTGCCTGCCATTCAACATCCTGCTGGGCAACACTTACGTCAGCCAGGGCCAGGGTGATTTCGGTACAGGTTGTTGGGCGTAGGGCCTCGCCGATTTTTTGTATCGCGCGGCGATAGTTGTCGACACTGACATTGCCGTCTTTAAACGCACCAAATCCCAGCACCAATAAACGCTCAGCAGCTATACCCTGCGGGTTTAGCAGCAACAGACTTTGTCCCGCTTTACCCTGAAACCCTTCGCGCTTTAGCAGCGCTTCCAATTGCTGTGCATCGGCTGCATTGATCGCGCTGGCAGATGCGGAAAGTTTGACGCCTTCGTAACTGGCAACGACCAGACATTGAGTTGTTTGTTTGATGGGCTCAATGGCCTTGGCAGTGAACTGGATCAGGCTGGGTTTAGTAGTTGCAGGTTTGGTAGATTTTGCTGGGGCTTTAGCGGCAGTCATAGGAATTCCTTGGGAGAAAAAGCAGTGAAAAATTCGCTCAAGACAAATCGGGCGCGGTGCGTGATAATGCCACAATTTGCGCGGTGCATGGCGGCAAAATTCGGTGAAAATCTGAACCTTGTCGTTTATAACAAGTCATTAAGCTTGGCTGTGCAGATTGCTTTGAATTTGGCTGGTAACAGTGGGTAGTGTGATGTACAAATTTTGTGCATGCGACGCCAATGCTGAATAACCAGTGTCGAATGACAGGATTATCACCTTGATTATTTTTCGTTATCTCTCCCGGGATTTATTGATCACCAGTTTGGCGGTGAGCGCCATTTTGCTCACTATCTTCCTTTCAGGAAAATTCAGCGATTATCTCGATGATGCGGCGGAGGGCAAGCTCGCCGTCGATGTGCTGTTTACCATCATTGCCTATCGCATGCCCAATTTGCTGGAACTGATTTTGCCGCTGGGATTTTATCTGGCAATTTTGCTGGCCTATGGGCGCATGTACATCGAAAGTGAAATGGTGGTCTTATCGGCCACCGGTATGAGCCAGTGGCAATTAGTGCGGATGACAATGGGACCTGCGCTGCTGGTGGCATTGGTTGTCGCTACCTTCAGTTTCTGGTTGAGCCCGTTGGGTGCACAGCTCACCGAAAAAACCCTCGCAGAACAACGCAATCGCAGTGAGTTTGAAAGCCTGCAGGCCGGACGCTTCCAAGCGATTGGCCAAGGCCGAATCATGACTCATGTCGAGTATGTGAGCGACGATAACAAACGTTTGGAACGAGTATTTGTCGCAATGCAAGAAGGGCAAAGTAATTCCAGCATTGTGATCGCAGAAACGGGTGAACAAGCCTATCGGCCGGAATATGGCCAACGTTATTTGATAATGCATAACGGGCATCGTTATGAGGGGCTGCCTGGAACAAATGAGTTCAAAATCACTCGCTTCAGTGAATGGGGGCGCTATTTGCCACCGGTTACTAGCGAGGCAGAATTTGAAAGTGAAGCTGATGGTAAAACCACAGCGCAATTGTTAATGGCGAATGACCTGGAAAGTAAATCGGCGTTGCAATGGCGCATCTCCATGCCGCTTATGGTGCTGATTTCAACCTTGCTCGCAGTAACAATGAGTAAAACCAATCCACGCCAGGGGCGCTATTTAAAAATGCTGCCTGCTATTTTGATTTATGTTTTTTATCTCGCCTTCTTGATTAATGCGCGCGGTGCAATTGCGGAAGGGGATTTGCCGGCGTGGCTAGGCGTATGGGTAGTCCATATTCCATTCCTGATAATTGCTTTACTTATGTTGAATTGGGAGGCGCTTAAGCAGTCGCGCAACAACTCAATGAGGGCTTCCCATGCGTAAGATTACTGCTTACATCTCGACCACTGTTTTCTACGCCATTGCGATGACGCTGCTGGTATTTATTGCGCTGGATTTTATTTTCGGTTTGATTAGCCAATTGGAGAAAGTGACCGAGGCTTACACTGCAGTTGAAGCTTTTTATTATATGGCGTTGACAGTACCGCGCCGTTTGTACGATTTGATTCCCTACGCGTGTTTGATTGGTTGCCTTGCAGGGCTTGGTTTGCTGGCGAGCAGCAGTGAATTGGTCATCGTGCGCGCTGCAGGAGTATCAGTAAAACGTATTGCCTGGATGGCATTGCGACCCGCTTTGGTTTTTATCGCGATTGCGCTGTTACTGGGGGAGTTTGTATCGCCCTACACCGAACAAATGGCAGAAAACCGTCGCCATTTCCTTAAGTACAATATTACCCAGCAGGCGCCCCAGCAGGTGTGGAATCGCGAGGGTAATGAGTTTATGTATGTAAACGCGGTGATGCCCAATGGCGTTATCTATGGCCTGACGCGCTATAAATTTAATGACCAGCACCAATTGGAATCTGCCAGCTTTACCAAAGAAGCGATTTATCAGGATGGTTATTGGCAGGAGAGTGACATCTCTATCAGTTATTTGGGGGAAAATAGCGTGCGCAATGAAGTGCTTCCGTCCCGCAAATGGGAAACGCCTTTAACGCCGAATCTATTTAATATTTTAGTGTTGGCGCCCGAAGATATTTCCATGCGCAATTTGCATTACTACACCAATTATCTTGAAGCGCAAAATCTCAAGGCGAGCAATTACAGTTTGGCTTTTTGGCAAAAAATCTTACAACCTGTTGCCTCCGCCAGTTTGGTTCTTATTGCAATCTCATTTGTGTTTGGCCCATTGCGTAGTGTGACTATGGGGCAGCGGATTTTTACCGGCGTAGTATTTGGTATTGGATTTGTTTTGTTGCAAAAACTACTGGGTCCGTCGAGCCTGGTGTTTGGCTTCCCACCGCTGATCGCGGTGATGATTCCAATCCTGTTATGTATTGTGGTGGGGATGTATTTATTGAGTAGGGCGAAATAAGTTTTATTTTTTTTCTTTATTCAATAAAAGCGTGCGGGTTTTGCTGATTTTATCGTGCAAGGTTTGACGCTCGGTGTTGGTGTACATCAACAGATAACCAATACCGAGCAAGCAAAGTGATATTGGTGCGCACAATACTCTTACGATACAGCGTGTGTAGCTCGGCGTGTTTAGATTGTCATAATTCACCACTTTCATCCGCCAGGTTTTCATGCCTAGCGTCTGCCCGGATCTGTGCCAGAAATAACAGAAAAAGAAACCGATCGTTAAAATCCAGCCGATAAATACTACTACACCAAATCCGCCCCAGGTAATGCGCTCGCCAATTGGTGGCGTGCCCTTAATGGCCACATTAATACCTGCCATAATCGCACCATATAAAATGCTGATGGCCATTAGTAGCAGGCTGTCATATACCATTGCTGCGAATCGACGTAATAAACTGGGTGCGGAATATTCGATGGTTTTTTCAGTATTCATGGTGGGTGGTTTTACACTTTAAAATGCAGTGCCCAAGGGGTGGTGGCGGTAACAGTTTGTCCGAGGCCAATAAAACCTTGGCCCTGCAGCGGTAATTCTTCGCGACGTAAATAAATTGGTGGTGCCTGCTCATCCATATAAACATAAGTGCCATTGGTCGAATGATCAGCTAGCACATATTTCCCGCGGCGAAATTCTATATGGCAGTGCTCGCGTGATGCCAATTCGTTTTCAATTAACAATTGCGCTTTGTGCGGATCGCGCCCGATATGAAACGGCGTCTGTTCGGGCAGCAACGCGATGGTGCGGTTATTAACTACCAGCTCTAATTGGAATTTGTCGACGAAACGATTGATGTCATGAATCGGCATTACCATGGTAACGCGGTTATCTTTTCCTGAATGTTCCCATTCCAGGCGATAAATCAACGTTTTTTCTGTTTCGCCTTTTATGTTGATGCGATCAAACATCTGGCAATCGCGTCGCAGGGACTTGTCCATGGCGTCTACCACTGATTGGGTAATAACAATCTGGTTACCGCGGGCAATATGGGCTACACAGGCGGCGTCATTAACCCGATCGCCGAAAACGTCGTCGATAGTAATAAGCACTTCGCCATAAGCGATTCCGATACGAATTCCCAAATCTTTAAGGCGAGGTTCTTTGATGCTGCGCTGTTGAATAGCAATAGCTGTTTCGCAGGCTTGGCTGACCAAATTAAAGCGCGCCATGATTTCGTCACCGATGGTTTTCACCACGGTTCCTTCATGGACTATTGTCAGGGCCGTCATAAATTGAACGGCTTCATCAATAATCGCTTTGGCTTTTTCATTACCAACCCGCTTATAGAGCGCCGAGCTACCGGATACGTCGGCGAACATAATGGCTTGGGTTTGGCTGCGTTGATTCATGCGTTCAGTGGTGAAAAGTTGAGCATTTGGGGGAGGGTATGATATGCGCTTTGGGATACATGCGCAAAAATAAGGGTTTCTCTTATCGTCTTTTTATCGATTATCCAAATGTCTGCTGGTCGTTTGCAGTTTTTTGTACTGCGACCGCTAACGCTAAAAAATTAGGAGAGATAAAAGTCAGTGCAATAAAAAAGGGCTTACATTGCTGTAAGCCCTTTCGGATTTGGTGCCAGTGGTCGGACTCGAACCGACACGCTTTTAAGGGCGCCGGATTTTGAATCCGGTGCGTCTACCAATTCCGCCACACTGGCGAGTGGTGCGCATTTTAATGATTTGCGACTCGCTGTCAAACACTAATTTAGAAATTTCCTTAAATCTTTCAATAAGTAAGCTGGTTGACCAAAAAATGAATCGTCTGTGTTCGGCCGCTGAATAAATAACATATCGAACCAAAGGGTTTTGCAGGCATGGTAAATGGTATACCCTTGCCGGCCTTTTCAGTGCTTGTTGAACGTTTTTATGCGCCGCCAGGATTTTCATTACGAACTCCCCAATAACCTTATTGCTCGTGCCCCGGCAGCCCAGCGGCGCGGCAGCCGTTTGCTTCAATTAGATGGTATTACAGGCCAGTTAACCCATAGCCAATTTCCCGCTTTGCTGAATCTGGTTGAGCCAGGGGATTTAATGGTATTTAACAATACACGCGTAATACCTGCGCGCCTCTTTGGCCAAAAAACCTCGGGCGGACAGGTAGAAATATTAGTGGAGCGGGTGGTGGATAGCCGTCGTG
>DATIGS010000179.1:0-6027 GCA_035481425.1 Cellvibrio sp.
ACATTATGCGCAAGTCAGGAAAACAACCGGAGGGGGCCTTAAAGCGCGTTTACAAAGCCCATATCAGTCGCGCTACGCTCCATAGTCGCTACGCGCTCCTGTAATGGCATGCGGGGCTTAGGGAGCGCATACACAACGGCACCATTCAAATCAAACACAACGAACGAGCCAAGACGCTGTTTAAGCGTATATCCAAAAGCTGTCAGTTCATCGATACCGACAGGCACAAAAGTATCCTTTTCAATTTCAACCTCAAAAAACAGCGCATCATTGATGGAGCCGGTAAAAAACAATTTAAGGCCAGCGATCGGGTTTACATGAACACCAGTCTGGCGCACGACTTTATGAGGGTTGATGTCAGCACGATCATTATCAGGTAGAACGTCAGGCGTGCTACTGATCGCAATACCAGGCGAAGGAACCTGTTCAGATATGGCTTGAGCATCCCCATTAAGGCGGTCAATCGTTTTGTTAGCCTGATAAACAAAAACGGAAAACGCGATGACGAATACCAATCCGAAAATGCGAAGCTTAGGGTCACGAAAAACAGATATATTTTCGTTAGAGGTTTTAGCGGTTCCGGTTGCGGTTGACTGGTAGCAATCGAAGATTTTTTTATCTGCTTTATAGCGCTTGGGAGAGCCGCTGTAGTGTGAAACTGATTTACCGTTTTGTTCTGCATCATGACGAAACTCCGTCCACGAATTTTTTAACCAAGGCAATAAGCCGCTGTTATCCCGATGTCGATAAGCCCATTCAACACACTTGCGAATCTCACTATGGATTTTTGCAACGTTAGGTGTGCTGATATAGATATCCCAGTTGTAATGCCGGTGCTGATCGATAGCGTTTTCAAGGTTGGAAGGTCGGCAAACATGCTTGCCGGTTTCAGGATCGACAAGCGGCAAGCCTTCTGCATCACAAATAACAATATCGGCAGGCTGGTCGAGGTGATCCAAACGCTTGTCACGCAACGGGTAAACTCTCTGCCCTTCATCCATCGCGATCAATGCACCGGCTGGCGCCCAATGAAAAAATCTGGCCAATGTTTGATAGCCGTTTTCGTCAGGCTCCAAATACAAAATTTGAGCGCTGTCAGGAATGTCGATTTTTAGCGTATCGCGAATGCGATCAATGGAATTGAAGCCGCGAATATTAGTGATAACTACCCTTCCCGCTTGCAAAGCCGGAATCAAAACACGCTGAACAATGGAGAAGGTTTTGTAGGAACCGGGTGCACCGTGATGAATGACTGCTGTCATGGTAGAAGCCCCAAAATAAACCGAGTCAAATAGCTAGTAGCAATCAAATTAATGGCTTCAGGAATTCGCAAATAACCAAGGAATGCAGCGGCATTAGCAGGGATGGCAGCCCAGGCCGATTGAATATGCTGGGAGATTCCAACAGATGAAATAACACCACTGGCAATAGACCATGAAAATTCAACCATCGATATTTTTAACTCAATATAAGCAACGATGATCCAAACAATTAAGCGCTCCCAATAAGCATCCAGATTAACAGCGAAGTTATTAATCAGGTCAATGATCTGGTTAATGAAATCAACAATTTCAGTAAACATGAATTACCTCGGCGCAAGAAGAATATAGAGAGAAAGGATTGATGCAGCTGCAAGAAACACCCACCTGATGGCTTCCCAAAAATCAGAGCGAGCAGCAATACCGGCCTCAAAAGATTGACCATAAAGCGTGATTTGTTTGGATGGCAACGTGCCGCCACCAGAACCAATATTGATGGAAATTTGCTGTTCAAACTCGGTGCGAATGGCATCGATTTTTTGTGCATATGAATCCTGAGCCTGTTGAAGTCGCTGCTGCATATCCACCGTGTACGCACCTATTTCAACATCGGAAATTTCACCACCGGAAGCAGCGATACATTGCAAATAATCAGCAGACGTAGAATCACAATCGCCCTCTCCTTCTTCACCATCACCACCGCCACCAGTGCCAGTAGATGATCCAGAACCAGAAGCACCAGAACACCACCATTGACCGCTTGAATCCTGATATTTATTTGGGCAAGGAGAATTTTCACTAATAGGCAACCAATTGCCATACGCACTAACAGGAACCCATGGGATATCTTCACCAGTCATTTTTTTTGAACTGATACATGCCAAATAATTTTTTGCAGTAGGGTCACACTCGCCAGCTTGGTTATCCGATGAAGAAGTATTGCCAGAGCCAGACGATGAGCGTGAAGATGAACTGGAAGATGAAGACGCTGAGCCGCCACCGGAAGCACCGCCATTATTTCCACCGCCATTATTTCCGCCACCATCACTACCAGAACCTTCATCACCGCCACCAGAAGAACTTGGCGAACTCGTGGGGCTGCTAGTGGGTGTACTGGTTGGAGTGCTTGTAGGCGTGCTGGTTGGAGTGCTTGTAGGTGTGCTGGATGCAGCGGCCGAAGAATTACCCGTTGGATAACACTTTAAATCAACCTCCACATAACCAGGGGGGCATGAAGTTTGAGTAGTAGAACGACACTGACCGGGATTAAGAGGATCGGCAGTAGCACCTATAGCGCAATTGTTGGGATTAGGCTGGCAGGAGTTGGAGTAAGAATCATATAGCTGAGGATAAACACATTCATTTTTCGCCTCACAAACTCCAGTTTCTAAATTTTTTACTTGGCCTTCAGGGCACAAAGGATTAATACAGGTTTTCGAAATTGGATCATGAACTTTTGGTGCCACACAGTGAACACAACCCAAACAACGAATATAACTTGTTGAGTCAGCAGAAAATCGCTGAATAGTTTTTACAGAGGCATTTGCCGCGCAACTTTGCGCATAAGCATCAACCATAGCAGGAGAGCCACCATAAAAATTAATAACACTACAACCAGATGGATAAGAAGGATCTTGCGCAAAAACAAAATAGCTATGCAGTGATAGAAAAATAAAAAATAAAAATGCTAAAAAACGCATGATTGCTCCATTAAAAAACCCGCAGTAACGCGGGATTGTTAGTGCGGGTTTTTTCATTTGCTGCATCAAAAAAAACTGTTACGAAATGCGGCCTGTGTAGAAGCCAAACAAAAAGGCTAAAAACATGGTGCAGGCCAGAATTACAGTAACAAGCATTTTTTTACTTCTTCAACAAACTGATAACAACGCCCAAGCCCATAACCAACGCACAAATGCCGATTACCGCAGCAATGGCAAGAGAAACGTTTGTTTCGCCTGATGTCTGAGCCGCAGCAATTTCAGCAGCAATATCAGCGTGGGCAGCAGTAGCACCAAGCATCAACGCAGAACCAAGAGCCGCGACCTTTACACCTTTAGAGCGAGCGATAGCAAAAACATTTTTCATAAAAAAACTCCAAAATTAAATTAATAACGAGACAAAATTCGCGCAACATGACCGGCAGCATGACCAATAATAAAAAACAGGACACAGACCCCGATAATGTATGCGCATATTTCCGAATCAAATTGGAGCAAGCCAACTAAATCCGAAAAATCGACAGATTGCGCGACCTGCCAACCTGTAGAACAGGTCAGCGTGTTTAAATCGATTTGGCCATCGCAAACTAAATACTGGGACATTTAATAAACTCTATTTTTAAGTTCTAGATGAACAACAATGTGCCTAGGTGGATTAAAAATATGCTCATAAAAATGAACGGTAACAATCATGGGTTTAAAGTTGTAACAACAAATCATTTAGAAGCCTTAACACCGTCTGGTAATGCGGTGTTATGCAAAGGAGGAACTTGTTGTGCTTGGTTATGAGGCTGGCAAGTAACAACATCAAAAAGCACTATGGTTTCGTCATAAACTTTTTGCTGGCCGGTATTGCGGTCAACAAACTTTTTTTCTTTTACGATGCCCTGAATATTGCAAACCACATCGATCATTTGGCCGAACTGACCAATTTGACCTTGCGATTGCAAACGATACTTACTTGGGTAGCTAAAGCTGTCGACCGCAGGAACGCCAACAACGGTGTACCACTTGCCGTTGTACTGCTCCATTTTCTCGATACGACAACCAACAAAATTAACTTGCATAGTGAGCCTCCTTAGGCTGCGATTTGTAGATGATTAACGGACGGCTTTCTGTACCAATCAGGCATAGGCAGCGATTTAACTTCAACAGTGCTTGACCAGCGAACATTGACAAGGGAGAACTTGGTTAGATCGCAAGGCAATGCGATATCGATACCGATTTTGCGAAGACGTGCGCGATGCGTTTGGACTTGCTTTTTAGAAAAATCGAATTGATGGCCGTGCATCCACTGAATTGCATACAAGGTTGTGACGTTAGCGGCTCTGGTGCTGTCACAAATATTTTCACGGATTAACTTAGCGGTAATGGTTTCAAGGTTCATGGTCTCCACCTGCAATTTCTGATCAATATTTAAAAATTCATTGTGTACATCCCTAAACGCGGACTCATCAAATAAGCCATAGAAGCAAAGGTTTTCTCTTCTTAAAAATTCTGATTTTATTTTTTGTTCAAAACGAACCACACCGTGGAAATTGCAATAATTAATTACGTTTACTAAATACATCCACTCAGGAGAGGTAACACCAAATTTACGTTTTATTTTTGGTAATGCATGCAAGGCAAGCTCGTTAGCTTTGTTGTAAACACTGGGATAAATTAAGCGGCCACCCTTCCCTGTTTTAGTTAACCAGTCACAGGTTTTTCCGTTGGTGTGAAGGCGGGGAATTGAATTGCGGTAAGGTTGTGAAGACAGGCCACGCAAATAATCGTCTTCACTGCCCTGCCCCACTGCCCTATTGGTTGTAATGTGAATCTCAGTGATGACAGCGCCATCGGAACATGCAACACGGCGTGTTTTTTCCAGACCCAAAACGCGAACTGCTGAATCACCCAAGCGATCGGATTTAGAACCTACGCGGGACTTCTCTTCGAGGTGCCACACACGAGTGCACTTACTGAAAACCGGCAAGCCATAGGTTTTTAAAATGCGGTTGTAGACAGCGATGCACTGGTCAATCGAGGTAAAGCCAAAGAGGTTTTCGAGGCGGTCTATACGGCTTGGATTGCCGGATACAGTCAGGCGGTTGCCACTGATGCGGATATGAATACCGGTTGAATAACTGCCCTCATGGTTGATTGTGGGGCACTTAACCTGAAGCTCTTCGCCGGTATCGGTATCGATGATGACAAATGCGCGATCCCCAACGAGGGGGAGCGCGAAATCAAAATCCTGATGCACCGTGAGCCAATCAATAAACATAAAATCTAAGTTTTTAAATATTTATTTAACTGACGCGATTTAAGTCCTTAAAATGTTATATGTCAAGAATTTAAACTCTTAGATTTAAAGTTATTAGGGAAAATGGCGAACAAAAAACCATCAATAAGGTGAAGAAATGGCAACAAAGCACATACCAGAATCAACTTGGAGAAAGGTGGAACAGGAAGCCGTGAAAGCAGTTGTGGCAACAAAAACAGGGATTAAGGACACTGAGTTACTTAACTATTTGATTTTAAAGGGTTTATCTCAAATAACAGAGGATGACTACTGGGAATTAGCCAAAAAGAAATCGAGCTAATAAACCGGAATTACCGTGGGAAACCACGGTAAAGTGTGGGTGTCACTAGCACCCACACCGCTGCGCGGGCTGAAAAGCGGAAAAGCAGCTCTGGGATTGAGTGCAGACACAAACCTAAAGGGCTGCGCCCTCAAGGCCGACATAACGCCCCTAGGCGGTCGCAAGCTCCCTTTAGGGGTTCCCTTCGGCTAAGTCGGTGGCCGTGGCCATTTGCTGAATGGAGGGCTGTAGAGGCTGATAAATCGCTATTGGGTTAATCAGTAGGAAGGTGTCGAAGTAAGTGCAAAAAAAAGCCCGGCTAAATGCTGGGCTTTTTTATTGGAAATGTCCCGTCCTAAATAAAGTTGACACTTTCTAATCTCAATTGAGGAAAGTGTTATGACTACCGTGATTAAACGCACCCAGCGCGATTATTCTCTCGCCTTTAAATTGACCTTGGTCGATCAAATCGAAAAAGGCGAGATG
>DATIGS010000180.1:0-3662 GCA_035481425.1 Cellvibrio sp.
CGTGGCGAATTGGGCGCGGTGGTGGTTTCTTCTGAAGATAAACAAGTGCAGGAAGATACGCGCCGCTTGCAATTCGATGGTTCCGCCAAAGCGACAGTGTCATTAGGCTCAACCACTCGCACAGATTTCAGCGCCTATGCAGAGAGCAAGGGGGCGTTGGTGTTTGATGTAAAAGTCAACGCAAAACCCAGCGCTGCTGTGACTGTGGGAATGTATTGCGGCAGCGATTGTGTGGGTGAAGTTGCTATTACCGACCGATTGAATTCGGCCAAGGTTGGCGAATGGAACAGCGTGAGTATTGCGCTGGAATGTCTGGCGAAAAAGCGCGTGAAAATGGATATGGTATTGGCGCCCTTTATATTGAGCACTTCAGGTAATCTGGATCTGTCTATTTACAATGTGCGGATCGAAAAAAATGCAACGGCACCCGCCTGCGCAGAATAAAGTCGATTCAATTGCACGCCATTTGTCGTTTAGTTTTTTAGTCGTTAATAACAACAATAATTAGTCGTTTTTCAGTGTTTTTTATCGGGAGAGATCCGTTTGCTGCGGATCTTTCCAGGTATTTATCGCAAGCAAAAGAATATTTCGATTTATTGCACAGCAACTTTTTACATCATCTTTTTAAACAATAACAATAGAGGTCACTATGAAAAGTCACGAGCTGGGCATTACGCCCATGGTTACAAAAATCTGTGCGGCTGTCGCACTGGTCAGTTTGGTGGGTTGTGGTGGGTCGGGCGGCAATGGCAGCAGTAGTTCGAGTGCATTGTCTTCTGCAGCACCTTCATCTACTGCCGTCTCATCTGCAGCACTATCTTCAGTCGTATCTTCATCTGTTGCAGAAAGTAGTTCTTCCTCTGTGCAGTCGTCAGATGCAAGTTCATCTTCCTCTGCAGCGCCGCAATGGGAATTGGTGTGGAGCGATGAATTTGATGGAACCGAAATCGATACCAGTAAATGGGGATTTGAAAAAAATTGTTGGGGTGGTGGCAACAATGAACAGCAGTGTTATACCGATCGCCCGGTTAACTCTTATGTTGCCGACGGGGTATTAACCATAGTTGCCCAGCGCGAAACTTTTACCGGCCCTAATACACCGGAAGGCGATGGTCCGGGTACTGCAACCTTGCCATACACCTCCGCACGTTTGCGCACCAAAAATATTCAGGAGTGGACTTTTGGGCGCTTCGAAATTCGCGCGAAATTACCAGCGGGACAAGGCACCTGGCCGGCGATTTGGATGTTGCCTACTAACTCTCCTTATGGTGTTTGGGCATCCAGCGGTGAAATCGACATTATGGAAGCGGTAAATTTAAAAACCGTTACTGGTAATGCAGCTCCTGAAGCTCGCGTGCACGGTACGCTGCACTATGGCCGCACCTGGCCGGGCAACAAATCATCCGGTGCTGAATACACTTTGCCTGGCGGCATTAATCCGGCCGATGATTTCCACACCTATGCATTGGAGTGGGAAGAGGGCGAAATTCGCTGGTATGTGGATGGAGTGCATTTCGCTACGCAACGCGACACAGGCTGGTACGGACAATACATGCAGGATGGTGAATTGGTTGATGCCCCTGTAGGCGCGCCCTTCGATCGTCACTCACAATTCCATTTATTGTTGAACCTCGCCGTGGGCGGAAGCTGGGCGGGCAACACCAATAATACCGGCATAGATGCAACCGTATTCCCACAAAAAATGTTGGTAGATTTTGTGCGCGTTTACCAATGCAGCGGCTCACCTGTTGATGGTAAAGGCTGTGCGACTATTGATGAAAATGCCGAAATAGTTCCCGGTAATACACGCCCGATAATTGGAACTGTTGAGTTTCCTGGCCCGCCATTATTTGTCATGTACGGCGATGACTTGACGACCGGTTTAAAATTTAATTCATACGATACCGAAAAAGTTATCAGCTATTCCGAAATCGCAGAGGCGGGGCGCGGTGATGTATTGCATGTGGTGAAGACCGGCAATAACGGCAATGTGTATTTCGAAGTGAATGGCGATCCTACTAATTTAACCAATTGGTCTGGTGACAGCGAATTGATCTTCGATGTAAAAGTAAGTAGCAAAGCTGCTGGTGCAAACCTGTTGGTGAAAATCGACAGCGGCTGGCCCAATGTCAGCGATTATGTTGTGCCGGTGGGGGCCGATGGCGAATGGAAAGAAATTCGCATCACGCTTGCTGATTTAATCGATAATCGCAACTCCATGAATGGTGGCAATGGCATCGCAAATCTTGCTTCAATCAAAAACACTTTTGTAATTGATTCCACCGGTGCAATTGATGTGTCGTTTGACAATGTACGCATTGAAGGTGACGAGGCCGAGGTTGTAGAAGAATTTGCGCCACTTCCTTTATTCACCATTTATGACAATGCAGCTAACGCTAAATTGATGTTGCAAAAGTGGGATAACAATTCTGGCCAGATTACATTTGCAGAAGTTGACGCGGAGCCGGCGCATGGCAAGGTATTGAATATTGCTAAAACTGGCGCTACTGGCAGTGCATTTTTTACAGTCAATACTCACCCTATACCAGGGGACTTTAGTAAGTGGTCTGCAAAGGGTGAATTGGTGTTCGACTATAGAGTGAATACCAAAGGGGCAAACGTTAAATTACTGGTGAAGATGGATAGTGGTTGGCCAAAAGTCAGTGATGTAGAAGTGGATTCCGCTGCGGATGGTGTATGGAAAACATTTCGCATTGATGTCGCCACCCTTATTGCCCGTGGCAATTCGATTGAGCCAGGTGCTGCTAACATCGCCGCTCTTACCAACGTGTTTGTGGTTGAACCGTCGGGTGTTATGAATGTTGATGTTGATAATATCCGTTTGGTTGTGAAAGAAGACGAAGCAGAACCCACTGAAGATATGGATATTTTTGTCGGCGGATTGAGTGCAGATTGGGGTAACCCAGGATTTAATGTGTGGCGGGACGGCGGTCAGGTTATTACCATTGATGCAACGGTGAATGACGCAGACAAGGGTACGGTGACCCAAGTGGCATTCACTGCTACTGGAATGGGCACCTTTTATATCCAGGGCCCCGCCAAAAATCTCACTGCCTTCGCTGATGGTAATCTGGTGTTTGATCTTAAAGTGGTGAGTAACACCGGTAATACCTCCGGGTTCCTTGTTAAGGCCGACTGTGGTTATCCGTGTGCGGGCGCTGAAGTACCGGTTGCCCTGCCGAGTGATAACAACTGGCATACCATCACGGTTCCTATTGCGGACATTAATAAGGGTGGCTTTGACATAACAAAAGTTGATACACCCTTCTCCCTGTGGCCGGTATTTGGACAGCAGAACGTTACTTTCCAGGTAGCGAATGTGCGTTGGGAACTTGCCGACTAGGTTAAAAATGGCGTTCATTTACAGCTAGATAATATTCGTTGGATTAAGCCGTAAGCGGAGTCCATCGCAATAAATCAGGGAGTATAAAAAAGCCGGGAAATTTCCCGGTTTTTTTATGGATAAAAATCCCTAAATCAATTTTTCCGCGGCACATGTACACCAGTATATTTTTAAATTCTAAGCGAATCGGCAGTGTTTATTAATGTTAATCTACGCGCCGCTCGAAAAGCGGCCGGAGGGGGCTATTGGAGGGCGTTTTTTAACATGGAAATTAATTTCAAAAATACTGCGGAATACA
>DATIGS010000181.1:0-19802 GCA_035481425.1 Cellvibrio sp.
AGAGCAAGTGTGGAAAGACACTTCACGCATTCGTTTGCAATTTCGTTTGTCGATTGAGTATGCAGTGGAAACGATTGCGTCTTATGTAATGAATTACGGCGACGATAATTTGGTGGTGCTGGTGCTGGGTGATCACCAGCCGGCGCCCATAGTGACTGGCGAAACCAGCCGTGCTGCACCGGGTAGCCGCGATGTGCCGGTGCATTTGATTGCGCGCGATCCTGAAGTAATTGATGCGGTAGCACATTGGAATTGGACGCCGGGTCTGCTGCCCGCTAACAATGCGCCTGTGTGGCGGATGGATGAATTGCGTAATCGAATTATTGATACATTTTCACTGCCGGCAAATTAGCGCGGCAGTGCCAGCAAATCCCAGTGGCCAATAGTGCAGTTACCTTGTGTTACATGCGCTAGGCGAAAGTTTTTCCATTCCTGTAATTCACTTGAACTTAATCCATAATTTTCGCTCACTGCAGCGGCAATCCCTTCGATTAATTCGTTTAACATTTCCTGATGTGCTTCGCCTAATTGCCATGGGCTGGATCTCAGCGTGACTTCATAGCCGTTATTTTCCAGTGCTTGTTTTAAATAAGCGGTGCACTTTGGTCCTAATGCGGAACCAAAGCCTTTATCGCGCTCTTGATCCTGATTAAATGCAGCGAGTACTTTTTCATCGAATGGATGAGCGGGCACCCAAGTGGTAGTGCCGTCATAATTTAGCGCTGCATAGACTGCTGTTTTGCGCGTGTCTATGCGTGCAACCAAGGCGTCGATAAAATTGGCAGATGCAAGATCAAATAATGCCGAAGCAGACACAATATGCGCACCGGTTAGTGGTAGCTCTGCAACAATAGTTAAATCGGCTTGATAATCTTCAATCAAATATTGTTTGCCGTGGCGACGCAGGGCTTCATCCAATAATTTTCCATCCAGATCCACCAGCCGCCACACAATATTGTTTGCGCCCAATTTGCTTAAAGCGCGCAATGTAGAGCCAGTGCCCGCACCAAGGTCAACAATAATGCGATCCGGTGTTATAGGGTCAGTTGCCTGGCCGAGCCAGCTCAAAGCCTGTGTTGCGAGATTTTTATCGCGTGCAGCAAAGTCAGCAGCTTCACGTAAATCCAACCATGCAATGGAAAAACTACTCATTGGGTATTCACCGTTTGATTTATGGCGTTAATACGTTACGCATTTAATTGTGTTTGATTTTTTCGAAAAGATTTCCGACCAGCGTAGCGCTGGTTCGCCACTCCGGTAAGCGGTGTGCTGCAGCTTGTGCACCTGCTTGCAATTGTCTGCGCAGCGCTGAATCGATCAACAATTTTTGCAATGCGTCGGCAAGCGCATCTATATCGTTTGGTGTAACCAAAATTCCCGCGCTTTCCGGTACCACATCGGGCACAGCACCGGCGCGTGCTGCAATAATTGGTAATCCAAAACTCAGCGCTTCTGCAAATGCCATCCCATAACCTTCAAATAGCGATGGCAACACAAATACATCAGAGCGGGAAAATTCGGCTGCGGAATGATCTACATTGCCAACAAAAAGAATGCGCTGCTCCAACCCATAAGCATTCACTTTATTTTTCAGATGAGTAGCCCACGCCGGATCAAAATCCATTCCGCCAACAAAGCGCGCCTCCCATTCAAGGTGCTGAAGGCGTGCGAGGGCATCGATTAAAACATCATGGGCTTTGCGTCGCGTCAGTGTTGCCAACGTCAGTAACACTGGTGGATGGTTGTTACCAGCAGCAAATTCCTGGCGATCTGTACCCGGTAGGGCAACCGTAATTTTTGTAGATGGAATAGAAAATTGTTCCGTCAGGATTTTGCCCGTCATGGCGCTGGTAACAATCACTGCCGTAGCAGTATTAAGCGCACATTGTTCCGATAAAAAGAGCTGCTGTGTTTGCGCGGGGGATAAACCAGCCTCCAACATTAACGGGTGGTGGCAGAGTGCAATAATCGTCAGGCGCGCTGCATGTTGTATGGCGATCATATCCATAACGCCATAGGCGAGGCCATCGATAATAACAATGCTCTGGTTGGGCAGGGCCCCGAGTGCTTCGTCCGCAGCGGCAAGGGCATCTGCATCGGGCATGGGAAAGCGGTCGGACAAGTGTAAATGTTTGATACTGTGACCTAATGCGCGCAACTCTGCGATCAATCGCCGGTCATAGGCATAGCCACCGGTTAAGGTATTGATATCGCCGGGAATCGCAAAATAGATTTCAGTCATCACACTTTTATCCGTAAATCTTTTGGTAAAACAATGCTGCGCAATTCTCTATCAGTGCAATGTTTATTACCAGCAAATTAACTGGTCAAATCGGACCATTTGTTAGTAAAAATAAACACTTGGCTGTTGCGATTCCAGCACAAAAAACCGGGATTTGTATTGCGTGCGACTAATCGGGAACTTGCCTTGCCTATTGCGATACTGCGCCGTAAGATCGCGGCCTCTGTTTAAAAATTACCTTTCACAAGCGAAGATTTTGTGTATGTCCAAACCCTCTGTTACCCGTACTGCCGCCGCCCGAATTCCCACTCGCTACGGGGATTTCCAATTGTGTTATTACACCAATACCCTGGATAACAAAGAGCACCTGGCTTTTTATATGGGCGATTTGGCACAAGCAGAAGGTGCCTTGGCCCGTGTTCATTCAGAATGTTTTACCGGCGATGTACTCGGCTCGTTGCGCTGCGATTGTGGCGAACAATTGGATCGCGCGCTGGCACTGGTGGCGAACGAGGGCTTGGGTGTGGTGATTTATCTGCGTCAGGAAGGGCGTGGCATAGGTCTGGAGCAAAAGCTGCGCGCTTATAATTTGCAGGATCAGGGTTACGATACAGTTGACGCCAACCTGATGTTGGGTCATGGTGCCGATGAGCGAAGTTATTCGCTCGCGGCCTGCATTCTTGACGATCTTGGTGTACAGTCGGTGCGTTTAATGACTAACAATCCTGCCAAAATAAATGCATTACAGGCCGAAGGTATCAAGGTGATTGCTCGTGTGCCGATTGAGATTGCGGCTAACACCGAAAATCAGGGCTACATGATCACCAAAGCCAAACGTATGGATCATCTTTTGTTTAGCAAACCGTTTGTTTCTTCCCATCACAGTGATTTGCATGAACCTCAACCAACGAATTGAACACTGGCTATCCGATAATAAAAAAGCATTTCGTTTGCTCGACCGACCTTTTGTAACGCTGAGCTATGCGCAGAGCCTCGATGGAAGCATCGCCATGCGCTGCGACGAACCGCTCGCCTTGAGTGGCGAAGAATCACTGCGTTTGACGCACCAGTTGCGCAGTATTCACGATGGTATTTTGGTTGGTATTGGTACTGTCTTAAGCGATGACCCACAGCTCACGGTGCGCCACTGGATTGGCCACAATCCGCAACCTATTGTATTGGATAGCCAATTGCGTATTCCCGCCAAAGCCCGTTTATGCTGCCGCTCCGATAAGCGCTGCTGGGTATTAACGACGGTGGATGGCGATGGTACCGTCATTGAAGGATTGGAGATCACCGCACTTGAAGGCAGCCCGGATGGGCGCGTGTGCTTGCAGCGCGCATTGAAATTATTGTGGGAGCGGGGGATTAAAAGTTTAATGGTGGAAGGCGGGGCAAGTGTCATCAGTGCGTTTTTAAAAGCGCGGTTAGTTGATGCGCTGGTGCTCACCATCACGCCACAATTTGTGGGTGGTTATAAAGCCGTAAATGATTTGGGCAATGTATCGCGTTGCGCGCTACCGCAATTAAAACCATTTTTCTCCGAACAATTGGGTAATGATTTAATTGTGTGGGGAAATGTCCATTATGGTGATATTGCTGCATGACCCAATCCTCCGCATCAACTAGTTCCCAACACGCACAGCAACTCTGGTTTACCGGCATTGAGCAGATTGAAGTCCGCGAATTAATTATTGCTGCACCGAGTGCAGACGAGGTACTGGTTGAGGTTGAGTGCTCAGCCATCAGTGCCGGTACGGAAATGTTGGTTTATCGCGGACAAATTCCCAACGATATGGCGCTCGATGCGAATATCGCTGCGCTGCAAGATCAACAGCAGTATCCGCTGCAATATGGTTATGCCAGCGTCGGTATCGTTAAATCCTTAGGTGCAAATGTTGATGCGAGTTGGTTAGGCAAGCGAGTATTTGCATTTCAACCTCACGCCAGCCATTTCGTCACCAAACCTGCAAACCTTATCCCGGTTCCTGTCGATATCAGCGCGGAAGACGCGGTGTTTTTACCCAATATGGAAACCGCAGTAAATCTGGTGCAGGACGGAGCCCCAGCATTAGGTGAGCGTGTCGTCATACTGGGGCAGGGCATAGTGGGGTTGTTGCTGTCGAGCTTGTTAGCACAATTTCCGCTGGCGCAATTGCACGGAGTTGACGCAATTGCATTGCGTCGCGAGAGCGCATTGACGCTGGGTGTAAAAAATGTGTTTGATCCATTTTTAGCGGCAGATATTCACTCGCTAAAAGAAACGCTCGCTATTACTGCTAATACAACTGGCGCAACGACTATTGCTGGTGCCGATCTTATTTTTGAGGTGAGTGGTGTTCCTGACGCATTAAACCTCGCCGTCGATTTGAGCGGGTTCGCGAGCCGGATTGTAATCGGCAGTTGGTATGGCAATAAAACTGCTGCGATTGCATTGGGTGGCGATGCCCATCGCAATCGCTTGCGCATAACCACCAGCCAAGTCAGCAGCCTTGCGCCCGAGCTGAGTGGTCGATGGGATAAAGCAAGGCGGTTTGAGTTCAGTTGGCAAATGCTGCGCACATTGCGCCCCAGCCAATTAATTACCCATCGTGCACCGCTTGCCGATGCCCCCATTTTATATCAACGCCTGCATCAATCCCCAGCGGAAATTTTGCAGGCTGTTTTTTCATATTCACATTCTTAAGTTTCAGTTTTTAATTTTTAGCAAATAGGAATTTTTATGTATACCGTGGCAGTTACCCGCGACTTTATTGCGAATCATTTTTTAATTGGCGGCGATTGGGGAAGTGAAAACTTTCCCCATGCGCATCACTACGTTGTAGAAGTCAGCATTGAAAGTGACCAATTGGATAAGCATGGTTACCTAGTGGATATCGTCGAGATAGAAGCAGCTCTGGATAAAGTAGTTGGTTATTTTCGCGACTGCGTACTGAACGATAAAGAAGAGTTTTCCGGTTTAAATCCCAGCATCGAACATTTCAGCCGCATCCTGAATGAAAAAATTATCACCCTCATCCACCCACCCGGTACCGGCTCACTAAATATTAAGCTGTGGGAAAACGCCACCTGCTGGGCGGCGTATCGCAAACAGTTTTAATCTTCGATAATTTTTTTTGCTTGTGCGTTAGTGGAATTGCTTGCGCGCAAGCACGCTAGTCCAATCAACAAAATAATGGCATCGCGAGTCCGCATTAGGGCGATTAACCCCAGCGCAGCGCTGGCAGGTAGATTCAACGTGTGGAATGACCAGAGCACTGAGGCCTCCAGTGTGCCTACACCTCCTGGCATTGGCAGCAACAGTGCCATGCGCATTGCAACCAAAATAAGTAGAAAGCCGTATAAATCTGCTTCAATTCCTACGAAACGTAAAATCAAATACAACTCGCCTAATAGTCCTGTCCAACCGAGCAGTGATAGGACTGCCGCTAATAGAAAACGAATTTTTTGCGTGCGCAGTGCAATTCGTAAATCATCGCCCAGTGATTGCCAGTGTTGATTGATATTGTGTAAGCGGGGATTGTGTTGCCAGCGGGCAGCCACTCGTTCAAGGCGATTGCTGATCCATTGCGGTTGTTTTATCAGTAACCATGCCAGGCTAAACATTAAACCCAGCAGAAACAGCAATGGCATCAATGTGGTTTGCCAATCGCCGATACCAAGACTGTTGTTGCCAATACCGGAAAGCAGCAATAACACGGCTAATAACAGTACCGAAAAATTTACCCAAAGCTCAAAAAAACGATCTAACCCCAGGGATAAAAACGCTTTGCGTAGCGGCAATCCGTATTTGTATAGCCAATAAATTTGCAGTGGCTCGCCACCAAATTGTGGGCCGGGTGTAATAAAGCTGACCGTTTGCCCTGCTTGGCGAATGAGTAGTAACTTTGCGAGATTCACTGGTGCTAACAAAGCTTGCGTTAATAATTGCCAGCGCAGGGCGAGTATGAAAATAATTGATCCGTTAAGACCTAACCAAAAAATCCATTGCGTTGTGCTCAGCGTTGCGAAGCTGGTGGTGATGTCAGCGATGGGTAATTGCCCTAATGTCCATGCAGCTAACGCTAGTGCAATTAGCCATAAGAGGATGGTCAATTGTTTTGCTCGTTGCATCAGACGTTTTCCTCGCCATCGCGACGATTGACCCAATGGTCATCCCATTGCCACAGGCTAAAACGGCCGGAACCTAAGAGCATCAACCAAACACTGGAAAAAATAATCGCTGCGCTAATTGTATTAACCGCATTGTCATTTTGCGCCAGAGCGACCAATATCAGTATCACCAACGCGCCGGCCCGAGCTGCCAATCCAAATAGAACCATGCATCCCGTCGCTAGTAAAACGCATTGCAGTAATACTGATGAGAAGTGATAGTCGTTGCTGGTTAACAACAGCAATGCAAAGCATAGAATCGCGCGCAACAGCGGCTGGAAAAATATCTGGCTAAATTGCGCGAGACGATCAAAAAATTGTGTGGTGTTTGTGGTGGATAACACTCTGCCGCTCACGATGAGCCAATCCACGATAAAACCCACGAGGATAGGCAGCATAAATGCGATACCGATAACAATGGTCAGTGGTGCCTCAAAGCAAGGCAACAGGATGATTGCGACAAAACCCATCTGAAAACCAGCGAGCGTGCGGCGTAACATGCTGGGGAGTAGGGGATAAACAGCTAGGTTATGTGTGGTTCGCCAATGCAGGCCCCACATAAAAATATAGTAAGCGACACTGACTAATAAAAAACTCCAGTGAATTTTTCCATAACCAACGGCGAGTAAAGGGGCGACCAATAAACCGAGCGCGTCGTAAACTGTATCCAATTCGCTACCCAATAAACTGGTTTGTTTGTTGCGCCGCGCCACAAAGCCATCCATACGGTCGAGAATGGCGGCAAGTGTGTAAAACAATCCGGGAATCCATGCTGCCCAGCTAACAGCTTGCGGTTGAAATAAAAAACCACCGGTCAGTGCAATTAATCCGCCGCGCAATAGCGTGAGCCGATTCGCCCAACCCAGTGTGGGATAGGGCGCTGCATTTTCAGTTGGGCGATTCAGTTCGCGCCGTTTCCATAATTGCCAACACGAAAACAACCAAATACCACTGGCGAAAAGCAACCATTGGATAGCATTAAGATGTGTGAAATAGGTGATGCTGAAAAATACTGCTATCAGTGTTGCCAGCCCGAGAAAAAAAGCTAGCGATATTTCGTTTTTTATGGATGAGTGCATTGTGTTGTCATCGGGAATTTCAAAGACGCTATCTTATCCCAACATCTGTATTTGCTGTCGCTAAACAAAAATCTGCATTTCTTCGCCAATTTTTTTGCGCATGTCCATCAATTTAATGGCGGTTGCATGTTGCTGCTTGTCATCATCGGTTATCGGTACCCATTCAGGAACTGTGACGGGTTGGCCTGATTCATCGACGGCGACCATGATGACAATACAGTGTGTGGTGAGGCGGCGGTTGAGGGATTTGGGATCGCAAGCGTTTACTTCGATCGCAATGTGCATGGAGGAATTGCCGGTGTAGATAATTTTTGCAGCGACTTCAACGAGGTTGCCTACGTGAATAGGCGAAACAAAACGAATCCCGCCGGCATAGGCCGTCACACAATAACGGCTGCTCCAACCGGCAGAGCAAGCATAAGCTGCAAGGTCGATCCATTTCATTACCGCGCCGCCATGTACTTTTCCGCCAAAGTTGACGTCTTGCGGTTCGGCCAAAAAGCGTAGGGTGATATCACGTTGTGGACTGCTCATACTCTTATCTCTCGCTGGTGATAATAAGGAGAAAAGCGTTGTGTAGTCCCTTAACTAAAGTCCGCGATTTTTGCGGGGTGCAGATTTTTCTTCAATACAAATCTGTGCACTCAATACGGATCAAATAAAATATTCCGGATGCTCCTGCGGGATCACTTCCAGAATATTGTAGACATCTTTTAGATGCACACTCATGGCGGCTGCGGATTTTTCAGCAGAGCCAGTTTTAACGGCTTTTATGATGGCAGCATGCTGGCTAAGGATACGTTTGTATTGTCCACCGACATGAAGGCTCAGATTGCGCACGCGATCCATATGGGCTTTTTCTGCTTCGATAAACGAAGCAACGCGTGGATATTGCGTAAAGCCCGCCAGTGTTTGGTGGAAGTTATCATCCAGCTTTTGAAAGGCGAGGGCATCGTCATCGGCAGCTGCTGTTTTTTGGTCCGCGATAATTTTTTCACAGGCGTCTACCGCTTCCAGGCGAACTGCTTCATCGGGATTGGTTGCCAGTTGCGTGACCACCGCAACTTCCAGGGCTTCGCGAATAAAGCGAGCTTCCAGGATTTTCTCCATGCTGAATTTGGAAACATAGGTTCCGCGTTGGGGCAGGACTTCCACAAAGCCGATATTGGATAATTGGATTAGCGCTTCGCGCACCGGGGTGCGACTGACACCGAATTGTTGTGCCAGTGCTGTTTCAGAAATCATTTGGCCGGGCAGAAGCTCCATGCTGATAATCGCATCGCGAATAAACCCGAAGATTTGGCTGGCTGCCGGGCGATCGTAGGATAACCCCTTGGACTCGGGACGCATGCTAATCAAAGGCTGTTTAGCCACTCTGTATCTCCTATGAAAAGTTCAACTAGCCAATATTAAGCAGTACGAACATAAAGTTGGATTGTGCCCTGTTACGTAAGGCTACGCCATATAGGCCTGCGAAGGTAAGCAAGGTTGAAAGCAGACTTTTGGCGTCAATTATCGTCTAAAAATACTTATTAGTAAAAACTTATCCAGTAATGGAATTGCGCTCAAGTATCATAAAGTCATTTTGACAAAAAGCTTGACCCACTAGTATGCAAGAGGTAGGATAATTTTAATGTTCACTGCGCTATCGACAGGGTAGTGAACAGGGGTTGTGTTTGACCTTCTTCTGGCGGATTTTTTCCGCCAGTTTTTTAAAGCTTGTCGTTGTATGAACACTTTACATCGAGCTGTTATTCAGAGTAGTTCTTTGTAAAAGTTCTCCTTTGTATAGTTGTTTGACCTCTCCCTTTTTAGCAGCCACTGACACCAGTGGCTGCTTTTTTATGGTCAAAAAAAAGCGAGCAAGATGTAATCCTGCTCGCTCTGGATGATGGGGAATATTAATTAGTTTTTAACACCTTGGGACCTGCTGTTATTAAAACGGTCTAGCAATCTGCTGTAGGTTTCTGCCTCCACCCCACCCAATGTGATTAACTCCAGCACCAATGGATCAAAGCTGCTGTCGCGCTGGCCAAAAGCCTGCTGCATTTGCTGAACTTGATAAGCCATACGCACTTGTTTGTCTTCTGCCGGGCTTTCTTGTCCTGCCAAAATTTCTGCTCGAATAGCGAGAGTATGCAGTGTTTCAGAATTGATTTTCTGAATCTCGCTGGTGATGGTATCTGCCTTGGCCAAACGTTGTTGCACCAGACTGAAGCTGCCAGTCGGCCAGCGCGGAGTATTGGCAATAAGTGTTTCTAACTGCGCTTTTTTCGCTGCGAGGGATTCACTGGCGGTCTGCGCGATAACCGCTAATTCATATTCGCGCAGCTCATTGAGTACATTGAACAAATCCGCCCAACTTTGTTCTTCCGCTTGGTTGCGAGCGCTGTTGCGTTTGGTGGCGATGGCGGCCAGGCTGGCATTGAGTTTGTTATAAAGTGCTTTGGCTGATTCTTTCGGCAATTCAAGTGTGGTGAACTCTGCCTGGATCGCATCAATCTCAGCTTTCGCTTCATCAAGCTGCGCAATTGTTTGTGCTGCAAATTGGTCGAGTTTATCAATCAAGCTCTCGGCCTTCGCTGTTACCGCCTGGCGTTGTTCTTTGGCTGCTTCAAATGCCTGATTGCGCAGCGCAAATACCGCATCACAATGCTTGCGGAATTCCTGCCAGAGGTGTTGATCTTCTTTGTGCCAGCTTTTGCCAATCGCTTTCCATTGTGCTTGCAATTGCTTGACGGTTTCGGTCGCTGCGCGTGTATCTGTCGCTGTGATTAATGTCTGTGCTTGCTCAATCAAGTTTTGTTTAGCTGCCTTATTACTTTCGTATTCGCTGGTTATCTTGCCAAACAACTGTTCCATCAAGGCTTCAAATTCTTTTTGCAGATCATTGCCGGCCTTGCGCGGTACTGGCCAATAGGTCTGCCATTCGGTACGCGCTGTTTTTAAGGTCTGTTCAACATCTTTCCACACAGCGTTAGTGAAGTCGTAACCATTCAAGTATTTCTGCAGCTGATTAACCAGTTCACGGCGTTTGCTTAAATTGTTGTCGCGCTCGGCAGCCTGTGCTTCGAAAAATTCTTTGCAAGGAGCATAGGCGAGGGCAGAGGCTTGTTGGAATTGTTGCCAGAGTTCGTCGTCCTGTTGCTGAACACCTTTGCTCACTTCCTTCCAGCTGTCTTGCAGGTCATGAATTTTGGTGGCCAGATTCTCGGGGCTAATGTCGCTGGTTGCCAGTGCTTGCATTTGGGTAATTAGCGCTTCTTTCTTGGGTGTAACTGCAAATTCATGCCAATCACCGAGTTTGATCAGTTGCGCCTCAAAATCATCGATTTTGGCTTGGATACCCTTAGGCACTTCTGCAAGTTGTGCACGTTTTTCTTGCAGCTCTTTCTGGATTGCGCGCGCCTTGCGGACAAAGCCCTGTTCTGCTGCCCACAAACCCTTGCGTGTGAGTTCGCTGAAATCGCGCAGTGCATTTTTGGTAGCTTGTTCTGCTTGATGGCGCTGGGCCCAGATTGCATCCAGTTTTGCCTTGGCATCACTTAATGTTTCGGGTAGTTCATCACCGAATTCTTTTGCCGATTTAATCAGTTGTTGCAATTTGTACTGTGCATTTTTAACAATTTCTGAATCTTCAGCTTGCTCAAGTTTTTCAGTTAATTGCTGTGCCGTGCCTGAAGTTTTGATTTGATCTATCAGGTTCAGTGTTTGTTGTTTACGGTGTTCGAATTCTTTGGTGAGCTTATCAAGTGGTAATTGACGATTTGCAGCCAAACGAACAGCGTTGCTCAGCTCCTGAATTTTTAATTCATAATTGGCATTGATTAAATCATCAACATGGCTTGCGCGGTAAATATTGCTGGCCAATTGTTTCAAATTTTTATAAGCATCTTCCGCTAATTGCAGTGCTTGAGTGTCCAGCGCTTGTTTTTCTTCTTCATCGGCGATGGCCTGCGCTTGTGCCGCAATTTTCGCTTCGCAGGCGGCAAGTGCGGTTTGATAGCGTGATTGAACAATTATTGATACTTGTCCCAAGCTATTCCATTCATTTTGTAGTACACCCAATTTTGCTTTAAATAACGCATCTGCCTCAAAGTTGGATTGACGTTCGATTTTTTCGCAAATGCGCTCTGCACTGGCCTCAAGCTCGGCGATCTTTGCATCTTCTGCTTTAAATACATCCAGCTTGGCCTTAACAATTTTATAAACATTTTTATCTTTGGTTTTTACTGCTTTTGCCAGTTGTTCCAGAACGCCACGGCTATGAATTTTTCCCGCTGCTGCCTGTCGCAATTGGCTGGTCGCGCCATCGCTGGCCAGTTTTAACAGTTCCCCTTCATCATTGGTTTGTTCTACCACATCCAGCGTGATAACCGGTTTAGGCGCTTTGGGTTCCGCGACCGGAATAGGGGCTGCCTTGATGGGTTCAATTTTGGGTTTGGCACCAAACAATTTGCGTAATAATTTCATAGTCGTGGCTCGTCGAATATTGTTTAGCTGCCATCAGTGTTTAGGCTGAATGGCAGTTGTGGTTGAATCAAAATGTAGAATTAATCGATGATGTATTTGGTAACCCTTCGCTGTCTTTAAATAGCAGTTTATCTTTCAACAAAGTGTATAAATAGAAACAAATGTATGCTTGGATTAAAGCGATAACTCCGAGCATTACTGCACCCCCCGGGTTAGGGAATAAGGTCCCTATAAATGCGCATGTAAAAATAACAAGCAGACCTAGACACCAAAATAGAGCATTTGCGGAGCGCGCAAAAATGAATTTGATAGGTGGGACAAATAATATCCAGCTAATGATTGGTCCAATAATCATTGCCCATTGTATGGATTCACCAGTAACTGATTTGTACATGCCAACTATAAACCCAATTACTGAGAAAAATAGGATATATCCATAGACTATGGAGATCATCCAAGCCCCGTCTGGGTGCCCACCACTGAATGGACGTGCTGTTTCAGGATCGCTACCGTTAAAATTTTTATCAAATCTATTCATGATTAAAGCTCCTGTTGTGTTTATTCATAATGCTAGATAGTTTGTTGCAATAAAATTTGAACTGGATGCGGTAGTTTTACGTTATCGATCCGTTTTGTTTGGCTGCGGCATGAATAGCCTGTGGCGGTTAGCTTTCCATTGTTGGTTGGATTGTTAACCACCTGTGACCAGGAAAGCGCATAGATTTTTTTGGAAGTTTCCACATTGTCGCTCTCGTGGCCATAGGTTCCTGCCATGCCGCAGCAACCAGTTTCAATTACTTTTAGTTGCTGGCCCAGTTTGGTGAAAATGGTTTGCCAGTCTTTAATTGAACTGATTGCATTGGTTTTTTCAGTGCAGTGTGCGAGAAGCGAAAAATCGGCGGTTTTGAACTCATGTGTTTTCTCGCTCAACTGTTCACTTTGTTTGGCCAACCATTCCTGAATTAACTGCACCTTGGGCGCGTTATCGCCTAATACTTTTTTGTATTCTGCGCGATAAGCAAGTGTCATTGCAGGTTCAATACCTATCAATGGAATTCCGGACGAGGCCAAGCCGTTAAGCTGTGTGGCATTGACATCGGCAGCTTTGGCGAATGCTTTCAGGAAGCCGTGTACCTGTAGCGGTTTGCCATTAGGTTTGAACGGTGCGAGCAACGGCACAAAGCCCAATTTTTTCAAAAGGGTAAGTGTGTCGATTACCAGCGGCGTTTCAAAATAACTGGTAAAGGCATCCTGCACTAAAATCACCGCTTTGGTTTTTTCTTCCGGTGTAAGTTGCGCAATGTTTTCCAGTGTTGCGTAATTAACGCCAAGTTTTTCTGCTGCTTTATGCAGGCTGATACCGGTGAGCAGTGGACTGTCTACCATACCAATAAACCGCGCCATAAACTTATGCATAAAGCGGGGTTTCATCATCAGGTTATACGCCCACGGCATTTTGGCGAGGGTCGGAACCATAAATTCCAAGCCTCCGATAAAATAATCCTTGAGTGGGCGCAAATAGCGGCTGTAGTACAGCTCTAAAAATTTCGCGCGAAATTCCGGTACATCGACCTTGATCGGACATTGGCCGACGCAGGATTTACAGGCGAGGCAACCCACCATGGCTTCATGAACTTCGTGCGAGAAATCATATTCGCCTTTGCGTTTGCCCAGTGTATTAATGGTGCGAGCGGGAAGATTGAATAAAAAGCTCGCGCGTTTTAATTTTTTACTTTCGTCGATCGCATTTACCCCGCGTTCGCTCATTTGTTTGAGCCACTCACGCATTAATGAAGCGCGGCCCTTGGGGGAGTGTTTGCGTTCGCGCGTGCCTTTCCAACTGGGACACATGGCATCGTTCGGGTTCCAGTTGTAACAGAGGCCGTTACCATTGCAGTGCATGCCCTCGCTATAACCTTGCCAAACCTGCACGGGAATTTTACGATCCTGCTGGCCGCGCGTAGTCACTTCATCAATTTTTAATAAAGGAATGTCAGCCGCTGGTGTAGCGATTTTTCCGGGGTTTAATTGGTTGTACGGATCAAATGCCGCTTTGATGCGTTGGATTTGTGGGTAAAGTTCGCCAAAAAATGCTGGTGCATATTCTGAACGTACTCCTTTACCGTGTTCTCCCCACAGCAGGCCGTTGTATTTTTGGGTGAGGGCGACCACGCGATCGGTAATGATGCGCACCATTTTTTCCTGCGCAGGATCTTTCATGTCCAGCGCCGGGCGCACATGGAGTACTCCTGCATCGACATGGCCAAACATGCCGTAGGTGAGATTGTATTCGTCCAACACTGCACGGAATTCGGCAATAAAATCAGCGAGGTTTTCCGGCGGTACAGCGGTGTCTTCTACAAAGGGAACCGGGCGAATTTCGCCTTCTACGTTCCCCAATAAGCCTACGGCTTTTTTACGCATTCCCCAGATTTTATTTACCGCATCATTGCCCCATGCGATGGAATAACTGATACGACCGGTGTTGATATCCTGCGCGGCTGCATCCAGCAATTCAGTCAATTTTTTTACATCTGCCTTTAATTCGTCTTCCGTGTTCGCGGTGTATTCGACAAGGTTTATCCCCTGGATTTTTTCTCCGCTGGCCGGGGCTGGGAAAAATTCCGATACGCTGTGCCACACAATATCGTTCATCGCCAGATTCAAAACTTTCGAATCGACGGTTTCAATCGATGTAGGTTCCGCCTTCATCAATTGCGTTGCATCGCGCAGGGCGACATTGAAGTCGCGGTAGTTGACGTTAATCAGTGCGCTGAATTTTGGAATTGGCAATAAATTGATTTTGGCCTCGGTAATAAAACCGAGTGTGCCTTCACTGCCACACAATATATTGTTGAGGTTAAAACGACCTTGTTCATCGCGGATATGTGCCAAGTCATAGCCGGTAAGGCAGCGATTTAACTTGGGAAATTTTGCTTCAATCAATGCATGGTGCTCGCGTTGTATGGCATCAATAATACGGTGCACATCGCCTACACGGTCTTCGCGCTTCCAAAGTGTTTCAAGTTCACTTTCATCAATGGCTGCAGATGTCCATTCGGTGCCATCGAGCAATACAGTTTTCAATTCCAAAACGTGATCGCGGGTTTTGCCATAGCGGCAGGAACCTTGGCCGGAAGCATCGGTATTAATCATGCCGCCGATGGTGGCACGGTTACTGGTGGACAGTTCCGGCGCAAAAAATAATCCATGGGGTTTGATTGCTGCATTGAGCTGGTCTTTCACTACACCGCATTGCACGCGCACCCAACGCTCTTCAGCGTTGATCTCCAAAATCTGGTTCATGTACTTGGAGGTATCTACTACCAAACCATCGGTGAGTGACTGGCCATTAGTGCCGGTACCGCCGCCGCGCGGGCTAAGCACGATGGATTGGTATTTGGACTCCTGGGCGAGTTTGGCGATCATTACCAGATCGGATGTGGTGCGTGGGTAGAGCACCCCTTGCGGCAGCACTTGATAGATGGAGTTGTCGGTCGCCAATACTGTGCGATTGGCATAGTCCGGGTTCAAGTCACCGCCGAAACCACGCTCACGTAAGGCGTTGATAAAGTTCAGGTATAGGGCTTGGACAGGAGATGTTTGGTCAATACGTGGAATCATGGGGTATCACAAATCGGCTGCTATTCATGGGGCCGCATTCTACTCTCTTGATTCTCCAATGTCCTGATCTTGTCCCCTGGTAAAGGCTTTGCGGCATCTAGTGGTGCCACAAACAAAAACTGCCGCAAAGGCGGCAGTTTTAGGGGGAGGGCTACGTTAGCTAACTAGAGCATGGATACCTTGGGAGCTGTGGGCTCCAGATTGTCGCTCTTGGCTGCCTTATCGGTTTCAGCCTGTGATGTATTTGCGGATAGGCGATTGCCGCTATTAGTAGTGGCTATACGAAATTCTTCCTGTTGTTGGTGCCAGGCAATAATTTTGTGATAGTTACGGACATTATCGACAAATCCGACTGGCTCCCAACCGCGCATATAACCGTGTTTGGCGCGGCTGTAATACTGTTGTTTGGCAAGCAATGGCATGTACTTACGCACGTCTTCCCATTTGGTAGGGTCGCCACCCATACGCTCGGTCAATACGCGTGCATCTTCGAGATGACCAAGCCCCTGATTATAAGCAGCTAAAGCCATGTTCAAACGGTCTTCACCCTGAATGCGTTTCGGCAAACGCTCAAGCACTATACTCAGGTATTTCGCGCCGCCGCGAATGCTTTGCTTCGGATCTTCACGATCCTTGATTCCCATCGCCTTAGCGGTGTTTTTGGTAAGCATCATTAACCCACGTACACCGGTATGGGAGCGGGCATCGGCTTTCCAGTGGGATTCCTGATAACTGATCGCTGCGAGCATCTGCCAATCCAGGCCAAATTCGTCTGCGGCAGCTTTCATATCGTCAATCCACTGCGGCAGACGCTGCTCAAGGCGATAGGTAAAAGCCATAGCTTCGCCAGTGGTTACTTCTTCTATATGGCGATCAAAAAACTCTTCAGTCACTTTGGCGAGGCTGCCATCGGCCTTAATGCTACCCAAATACTTCTGGGCTGCATCAAACAGGGAGGTATCGCGCTGTTTTGGGAATGCCCAGGCCAATTGCTGCGGATCGCTCACATCAAAAGCAAGCCGCGCTTTGGTATAGGAGTAGCGGTTCAGGCTGTAGGCGGTGGAATCGATAACCGCATAGTCGGCTTCACCTTTATTGACCATATCCAGCAAATCAATCATTTCTGCGTTAACTACAGCGCGCCATTGCAATTGGGGGAATTCGGCTTGCAGGGCTTTGAAGCGCTCTGCATGCGATGCATTCGCGATGACTAACACCTCTTTATTGTGCAGATCCTTAATGCTGGATGGTTGCGGCAAACGGTTGTTGTAGATCAGCTGTTGGGTAATCTGCATAAATGGAGTGGCGAAGGTCACCTGACTATTGCGGCTTTCCAATTCAGTCAGGCCGGCAGCAGCAAAATGAGCATGATGTCCGGCAACGCTGGTTAACATCTTGTTGATATCAGGCTCATCGTCAATGACCAATTTCAGGCCGAGCGAATCCGCGAAGCCTTTCACGAGGCTATATTCGAAACCCGTCAGGCCATCTGAGCCTTCGTAGTAGGTGGTAGGACCATTGCTCGATACAACATGCAATTCGCCTGCTTCAAGCACCTGTTCCAATAGGGTAGGAGGGGTGCTACGCACCAGCAAAACGCTGCTGGCTATAAGTAACGAGCCGAAAATGAGGCTCGTCAGGATGGACTTAATCACTAACACTGATGGTTTGCGAATTTCCATAAAGGGGTTACTCCGGTTGCTGAACTGCAACGCCCGAAAGGGTGTTCTCTTCGTGTGTGCGCATTCATGCCGAATCCAATCCATTTCTGACCCGTGCAAATACATCGCCATGGTATAGGCACTTTTTTTATGTGCCTAGCTTGTTTTTTGATCACACATAGGCTAGCTGACTGGTGATTATTTGACCTTTTTTGCCTCAATCCCCCACCCGGCAAGGGATTCGGCAGTTTTTAGACGCAGGAAAAGAGCCGATGAACGGTCAAATAAATGTTTAAAAATGTGACATTTTTTGCTGAAGGGGCGCCAAATCAGGGCGGAAATGAGAGGAAAAACGTAATTTTTTGTTAAATAAATGCACAAAAATAGGCCAACATTGAGATTTTTTAGTTATAAGTCGCCTGACGGCTTAGTAAATTTTCCATTTGTTTAAACAAATAAAACAAAAAAAGAAAAAACATCACGTAAAAAATATTTCACCGAAGCCAGCTCAGAAATAAAAAAATTTAACAGGTAATGTGTGAATAAAATTGCAACACTTATTTCACCGGCTTCCGATGGTTCTATTCGTGTGGCTTTGTATATAAAAAGGAGGATTAAATTTCACTTTTGCACAGAGAGAAAATCCAGCACCGTCCGTAGCAAAAATTTCCGACAAATTTTTTTTCGTCGATGCAGGCATGTTTTTGATAAACAATTGGTTATCTTTTTATATATCGGATTTCCTTCTTTTATCCTGCTTTCAGAATGCTTGCCGTCAACGATGGACTCAGGCGTGACAACAAGGGAATCCAACGGGTTTTTCCTACGTAAATTTCATCCTTCTCCTTTTCGATTCCACTAATAATTTCAATTGCTGCTGTCTCTGTTGATATCTTTCCTTTTCCTCTGCCTTGAGTCATAGGTGTATCTACCAATGGCAGTATGGCGTCGATAACGTTGATTGATGTGTTTTCCAGTTGATAGCGAAGGCTTTTGGTAAAATTTCGCAGACCTGCTTTTGTTGCACAATAAACTGCTGCATTTTTCTTCGGATAAAACCCCAGTCCGGAAGTGACATTAATAATTGCAGAGTTTGTGCTCCGTTTAGCTAATAATCCAACCATATGCGCGCATATTTGTATTGGCGCAACGAGGTTGGTTGCGATTTCATAGTCGATACTATTCGGGTTAAATTCCTCATCCAGAAATGTCGTTGTGTTTTGTATTCCTGCATTATTAATAACAATAGAGATATCAGGATGCTGTTCGGTAATATGATTTAACACCGATTTCAAATCGACTTTTTTGGCAATATCACAGCTATAGGTATAGATATGAGGATGTGTATTATTGAGCTGATCCAGTTTTTCTGCATCGCGTGCAATCACAATTATCGCTTTAGTAATGGATGCCAGTTTTTTTACCAAAGCGTATCCAATTCCTGATGTTCCGCCGGTAATTAATAAAACCCGGTTGTGTATATTCATTTATAAATCTCGCTGCATCGTTTACTGACTGAAAGAATTTTATAATCGTTGCCGTAAAAATTCATTAACCTGAGTTAATGAAAAGGGTGTTATTAGTGCCAACTTGTTCAGGGAGTTGCAGTGTTGTGATTGATCAATTCAAGAATGCCGGTGTTGTCCGTTTTTTTCCAAAAGGATCTTTTCTATTCCGACAAGGCGATAAAGTTGGGAATTTATTTTTTATCCAGACGGGTTTGGTTAAAGCCTATTACGAAACGATTGACGGAAAAGAATTTATTAAATCATTTGTGGGGGAGGGTGAATTTATTGCCAGTATGCAAGCGGTTGTTGCGGATAGCACTTGTTCATTCTCGGTATTAAGCCTTGAGGCTTCCCAGGTTCTGGAGGTACCGCAACAAGCATTATTGGATCTGGTCTCTTGCGATGCCGAGGTGGCCTGGTCTGTTAATAAGATGCTACTAGCCCTGTCGATGAAAAAGGAGCGGCGTGAATATGAGCTGCTATGTATGTCACCGGAAGCGCGTTACCTGGCCTTTTATGAGAGGGAGTTCGAGCTGATCGAGCGATTGTCCCAGAATGACATCGCCAGATATCTGGGGATTACTCCTGTTGCCTTGAGCCGGATCCGCAAGCGGCTTGGTCTTCAGAGGACATGATAAAGGGGAAAAAAGTCTCTCGGGCAGTGCCTAAATCCAGTACAATGCGCGCCTCTCTTTTGTCATTACCCTTTATTACCACCCATGATCACCCATGCCGAGGCTCTTCCCACTATGTTAATCCTGCGTGGCGCTCCCGCTCTTTCCAGTTTCCGTACCCAAAAACTCCTGTCCAGCCTGCAACAACGCATCCCCGCTGTGACCGGCGTTAGCTCGGAATTTGTCCACTTTGCCAATGTTTCCTCACCCTTGAGCGATGCCCAAGGGCAAGTGCTCAAGCAATTGCTGACTTATGGTCCCAAAGTAGAGAAAGAAGCCAGCCATGATGGCGAATTGTTTCTGGTAGTTCCGCGCTTGGGGACGATTTCACCCTGGGCATCCAAAGCCACTGACATTGCCAAAAACACCGGCTTGGAAAACGTAAAGCG
>DATIGS010000182.1:0-7061 GCA_035481425.1 Cellvibrio sp.
TTAAGCATCTCTCTCCTTAATTCTTCGTCGCATTTTGCCGCCTTGTGCTTGAGTATTTTCACTCAGGGAGGCTGCTTTGACACTCATATAAACGGCGTCTATACCTAGTTAACTCACCTGATTGCAAAGAATGCAGGAACAGCAACCAACAATATCCCGTGCTTTTTTGCGCTTGAAATTAACGGACAAAACCAATGAATAGCAGCTATCGCAATGGGGCTCTCCCCGGCTTTTATATACATTCACGTGCGCAGCGCGGCGCAGCAAATCTCGGGCTTGTCGCTGCAATTGCCGTACTTGGTGGTATTGGATTGTTGCAGCTGGCGCTTGTTGAGTTGGCATTGGTATGGAAAGCATTGCTGTTATTGGGAGTGCTGGCGGCAGCGGCGATCGCAGTAGGTCAAGCTGCGCAAATGGCAAAGCGTGAACACGAAAACCAGCGCGCCATAGCGCAGGCCGAAGGCGGGCAACAGCTCGCGCAAACTTACCGGCCACTGCTGGAAAATTACCAACATCTATTAAAAGAAATATTGCCGCTGTGGCAACGCCAGACTGAATTGGCGCGCCATCAATTGGAAACGAGTATCACCGAATTGGTTGGGCGTTTTTCTGATATACACCAACGCTTGCAATCCGCGGTTGCAAGTTCATCGACTACTGCTAGCAGCATGGCAGGTGATAGTGGTTTGGGGGGAGTCATTCATTTTGCCAATGATGAGTTGAGCCAAATTACTTACACGTTGCGTCAGGCAATTGAACAGCGCGATGAACTGCTAACTGAAATTTCCGGCCTTTCCAAAATTACTGTTGAATTAAGTGGCATGAGTGCCGAGGTTGCTGGCATTGCTTCGCAAACCAATTTACTCGCTCTCAATGCGGCGATTGAAGCGGCGCGCGCGGGCGAATACGGGCGTGGTTTCGCGGTGGTCGCGGATGAAGTGCGCACGCTGTCGACCCGCTCCGGTGAAACTGGTGCGCGCATCGGGCGCCGCATTGAACAAATTAATTCTGCATTGCAAACCGCATTGGATAGAACCGCTGAATATGCCGCTGAAGATAATTCGCGCCTGGTTAAATCAGAAACCTCAATCGAACAAGTGTTAAAACAATTCCAAAGTTCCAGTGAAAGTATTTTGCAATCGGCCCAAGTGCTCGAGCACGAAAGCTCCGCTGTGCAAACCAGCGTGGAAGAAGTTTTGGTGAATTTGCAATTCCAGGATCGCGTTAGCCAAATTTTGGGGCATGTGATCGACGATATGGAAAAACTGGTCGGTGCCATTGCCGATCAGGAAACCCGTCTGCGCCACGGTGAGTCTGTGGTCACCATAGATACCGGTGAATGGTTGCGTTCGCTGCAAAAAACTTACACCACCTTGGAGCAAGTCGATGTGCATCGCGGCAGCGGGGCGCAAGCAAAAGGCTCGAATAATTCAGAAATCACGTTTTTTTAGGAGTAGTGAATGTCCAAAGTAATTCTTGTTGTAGATGATTCGGCAAGTGTAAGGCAAGTGGTGGGCATTGCATTGCGCGGTGCGGGTTATACGGTGGTAGAGGCGAGTGATGGTAAAGATGCGCTGACCAAATTGGATGGGCAAAAAATCAATTTGGTGATCTCGGACGTGAACATGCCGAATATGGATGGGATTACATTTTTGAAAGAAATGAAAACCAAAGCGAATTACAAATTTACGCCGGTAATCATGCTCACCACTGAAGGTGCAGAAGAGAAAAAACGCGAAGGCCAAGCGGCTGGCGCCAAAGCCTGGATTGTCAAACCTTTCCGCCCCGAACAAATGTTGCAAGCGGTTTCCATGCTGATCTAACTGACCATTTTTTTCAGGAACAGGCCATGAATATTTCGCGAAAAAAGAGCAAGGACACTTCGACGCTCACATTTGAAGGTGATCTGACGATTTATTACGTCAGCCAAATTAAAGATGAGCTATTTGCCGATTACGAAAAGTTGGCCGACAAAATTGCACTCGATTTAAGTGCGGTTGGTGAAATAGATACAGCAGGTGTGCAATTGTTGTTGTTTGCGAAAAAATTTTTTGCCTCGGTGCATCGGCCATTGTTTATCACCAAAAGCAATGAATCGGTGGACAGCGTTTTGACTGCGCTCGATCTCAATACCCAATTTGCGATGGAATCATAAGGAATCCACTATGAATCTCGACGGTGCCCTGCAGACTTTCTTCGCGGAAGCTGATGACTTGCTTAATTCCATGGAGGCGGCATTGCTGCGCCTGGATGAGGGCGATCAGGATATGGAAACGATCAATGAAATTTTTCGTGCAGCGCATACGATCAAAGGTTCGGCGGGTTTATTTGGGCTGGATGACATCGTCAGTTTTACCCACATTGTTGAAAATGTTTTGGATCGTGCGCGCGATGGAAAAATTACCATCACCAGCGATTTACTAAGTATTTTTTTGCCGTGTCGCGACCATATTGCAACCTTGGTAGAACATGCGATGCACGAGCGTGAGAACGATGCTGAATGCCTTGCCCATGGCAAAGGATTGCTCGATTCATTAAAACCGTGGCTGGAGCCTGCGGCACAAACAGCAGCGCCTGTTGTTGGCAGTGCTGCTATTAGTGCTTCATCCAATCAGGATGCAAGCCACACAGGATCAGATCACGATGCCTGGCATATCTCGGTGCGTTTAGGACCGGATTTATTGCGCAATGGTATGGACCCACTTTCTATTCTGCGCTTCTTGCGCACACTCGGTGATATTACCCACATCACCACCATCAGCGACCATTTGCCGGAGTTCAATAATTACGATCCGGAACAATTGTATCTGGGTTTTGAAATTACCCTGGTGAGCAATGCGACGCAGCAACAAATTGAAGATGCGTTCATGTTTGTGCGCGATGACTCTGATCTGAAAATCATTCCACCGCGCAGTAATGTCGAGGCTTACGTTAATTTAATTAAATCACTACCGGAAAATCCCCAGCGGTTGGGCGAAATTTTGGTAAAGAGTCATGCGATTACCTTTCAGGAATTGGATGCTGCGCTTGCGACGCAAAAGCAACAAGCAAAATCAACCGGCGCTGTCGGCATGCTGGGCGATATTCTGGTGGAAGAGCAATCGGTGCCTGTTGAAATCGTTAACGCAGCACTCGATAAGCAAAAGAAAAGTAACGAGAAAAAAACCAGTGGTGAAAATCGTTTTATTCGCGTTGATGCAGAACGTTTGGATATCCTGATTAATTTAATTGGCGAGCTGGTTATCAATCGCCAACGCGTCGATTTGCTGTCTTCCAAAATGGGTAACCCGACGCTGATTGAAGCAGTAACTTCCATGGGGAATTTTACCGAGGCAATTCGCGACGCCGCACTGACTTTACGCATGGTTCCTATTGGCGATACCTTCCAAAAATTCAAACGCGTTGTGCGCGACACCGCCAAGTCTATTGGCAAAGAGATCGAGTTGGAAATTGAAGGCGCGGAAACCGAGCTGGATCGATCCATGGTGGAAAAATTAAATGATCCATTGATGCACATTGTGCGCAATGCAATGGATCACGGTATTGAAGCAATTGCAGTGCGCCAATCGCGCAATAAACCGGACAGGGGCACCATCAAACTCACGGCGCGCCATGATGCCGGAAATATTGTAATTGGCATCCACGATGATGGCGGCGGTTTGGATGTGGAGCGAATCCGTAAAAAGGCCATTACCAATGGCATTCTTGAAGAGGGCGTCCATCTCTCGCGTCAGGAATTATTCCAGCTAATTTTTCACCCGGGGTTGTCCACCGCTGAACAGGTTACTAATTTGTCCGGGCGCGGTGTGGGTATGGATGTAGTTAAGCGCAATATCGAAGAATTGCAGGGCGGCATCGAAATCGAAAGTGAAATGGGGGTGGGAACGAGTTTCAGTATTCGCCTGCCACTGACACTGGCGATTATCGATGGCTTCCATGTCACTGCTGGCCATATCGATTTTATTGTGCCGCAAAACACCATTCTTGAGTGCGTGGATTTAAATTCGCTGAATCATGTGAAAGGTCAAAATTGCGTGAATTTGCGTGGGGATCAGGTTCCTTATATTCGGTTGCGCGAGATTTTTTCACTGCAACCGAAAGATCACAGCCGTGAAAAAATTGTGGTCGTGCAATTTGGCGAGAAGCGTGCGGGCATTGTCGTCGATGAGCTGCACGGAGAAATTCAAACCGTAGTAAAACCCATGGGGCCGATATTCCAGGCACTCAAGGGAATCGGTGGGTCGAGCCTGTTAGGCACCGGAGCAGTCGCATTGATTTTGGATATCCAACAGTTAATTGGTTTTGCCATTAGCCGTGAACATTTACGCAACAATGCCATTTTGGCAAGTGTGCAGGAGCAGGAAGAATGAACCAAGCAAGCAAACAAAAAAAGAGTCAGGCCATTGAGGTTATCAAACAGTATCTGACCTTCCGCATAGGCAATGAAAATTACGGGCTGGAATTATCGCAAACCCGTGAAATTATTGAATACAGCGGTATTACCGAGGTTCCGCTCATGCCCAGCTTTTTGCGCGGAGTAATCAACTTGCGCGGTGATGTGGTGCCTGTAATTGATTTGGCGGTGCGCTTGGGCCGCAAATCAATCGAAGTGCAAAAACGCACTTGCATCATTGTGGTTGAGTTGCAGAACAATGAACAAAACCATGTGCTCGGCTTGCTTGCCGATTCGGTCAGCGAAGTCATCGAAATGAATGATGAAAATATTGAGGATGCTCCTTCCTTTGGGGCAAATATTCGCGCTGATTTTATTCAGGGTATTGCCAAACGTGATGATGAATTTGTGGTGCTGCTGGATGCTAACAATGCGCTGTCGATACGTGAGTTGGCACATTTGGTTGAAGCACAGTTGCAATAACCATTGCATATCAAAACTACCCAATTCAGAGGCGCGACCATGTTTAGCCAACTCACTTTGAAATTTAAAATCATGTTGCTCAGTGCCCTGATTGTGGCGGGGCTTTCTATTTTGGGCATTACCGCGTATTTGCAAATAGGTTCTTACAACACGGTTGTCGCCGAAACGGCTGACACGGTGCAGGTGAGGGCAAAATTTCTAGCTGAAGTTGAAAGTGCCGCAATCAGTTTCAAGACGCAAGTGCAAGAGTGGAAGAATATTTTATTGCGCGGTAATGATCCTGACCAGTTTATTAAATATGCCGAAGGTTTTAATAAGGAAGAGAAAATTGTCCAGGGCCATCTTTCTGCTGCAATGGAATTAAGGCGGGACGATAAGGCAACTGTTGAAGCCATTAAGGAATTGCAACAGGAGCATGCCGAATTAGGTGCACAGTACCGCGAGGCGCTACAAAATTTTGATCAGGAAAATCCTGAAACCGGTAAAGCGGTAGATAAACAAGTGAGTGGAATGGACCGCGATACCAGCCAGCTGATGGAAGATCTTGCGCAAACTACTTTGGCTGGCTTTGATCAGTTTTTGCAGGAGTCTGAAGCTAAAACCGAAAAAATTTACACCGATACGGTGCGCCTGTTGTTAATTATTTGCGTCAGTGCGTCGTTTATTATCATCGCGGTAATGATATTTATTTTCCGTGACATGTTTGCGTTGTTGGGTGGCGAACCTGCTTATACAGCGGATGTGGTATCGCAAGTAGCGGACGGCCATCTCAATATCGATATCCAATTAAAACCGGGCGACAACCATTCGTTGCTAGCCAGTGTGGCCAATATGAGCAAACAACTGGCTGACATTATTGGCGATGTGCGCAGTTCTGCTGATGCCTTGTCATCTGCGTCGGAAGAGGTGAATGCTACAGCGCAATCGCTCGCTAAGGGTGCTTCAGTACAAGCAGCGAGCGTTGAAGAAACTTCTGCATCGATTTCGCAAAATAGTGAAAACGCAAAAATTACTGATGGCATGGCCCAAAAAGCTGCACTCGATGCTGCTACCGGCGGGGAAGCAGTAATGACAACAGTTGAGGCGATGCAAAAAATTGCCGAGCGTATCAGCGTGATCGATGACATTGCCTACCAAACGAATTTGCTCGCACTTAATGCGGCCATTGAAGTGGGTCGTGCCGGAGAACATGGGCGAGGTTTTGCCGTGGTTGCATCTGAAGTGCGCAAGTTGGCAGAGCGCAGCCAGGTTGCTGCACAAGAGATTGGTACACTCGCGCTGGATACAGTAAAGCGTGCGGAAAATGCCGGGACTTTATTGAAAGATATGGTGCCAGCGATTCGCAAAACGGCTGATCTGGTACAGGAAATTGCGGCAGCATCATCTGAACAAAATGCGGGTGTTGCTCAAATTAACGGTGCCATTGGCCAAGTGAGCCAAACCTTGCAACAAAATGCGGCGGCCTCTGAAGAGTTGAGTTCTACCTCGGAGGAGATGAGCGCACAGGCGATTCGCCTGCAGGAATCGATGACCTATTTCAAACTGGGAAATGATCGCGCTACTACATCAATTAATTCCGGCAGTAAAAAAATATCACC
The DNA here is from genome assembly GCA_035481425.1 of Cellvibrio sp. GTDB lineage: Bacteria > Pseudomonadota > Gammaproteobacteria > Pseudomonadales > Cellvibrionaceae > Cellvibrio. The sequence continues at coordinate 6,475 of DATIGS010000182.1, forward strand.
ACCAAGTAGTAAAGCAAAATCAGATGCTAGTCGTGCTCGTCGTCTTGACGATGATGAGCTGGATAAGAATTTTGTGCGTTATGGCTAATTCACGTTAATCGTTGTGTTCTTTTATGGACAAACTGGAGTAATAAAATGACTGTTGCAAAAAAGATGCTGCTGTTAGTAGCTGCTGCTTTGTTGGGTATTGTGATCCTGGCAGGCACAGCACAAATGCAAATTAATAATGTGTTTGAGCAAACTAACTACAGTAATGAAAATGTGATTCCCAGTATGAATTTGCTGAACGGTATCCAGAGTGATGTGTATCGATTTCGCATCCGCTTAAACCGCTTGGTATTGAATACGGATCCTACGCAAACTGAAAAGCAGGAGGCCGATCTTAACAAAGCCGCAAGTGATTCGACCGCGGGGATGAAGCGTTATGAAGAGTTTGCGGAGAATACGCGTGATAAAGAATTGTTAGCGGCCGACAAGGCCATCTTTGAAAAATTTATGGGCCACATTCCGGGAATTTTAGCGGCAGCTAAAAAGGGCCAGACGGCTGAAGCGCTCGCATTGATGGAAAAATCGGGAGAGGACGCGCG
>DATIGS010000183.1:0-18596 GCA_035481425.1 Cellvibrio sp.
GCCACAATCATGGCGCCGACCAACACCACTGCCATCGGACCTATGTCGGTATCAAAAATGGCGACGGCGCGTTCATTGCGTGCAAACAGGCGCGGTACATTTTCAGCCGTCACCGTATTCACCGAAAATAATTCTCCCGGAATGCTTACCATCGAGCGCAATTTTCCGCCGTAAGGCATATGCACGCGGTGGTAGTCGCGCGGTGATAAATACACAGTGGCAAAAGTGCCGCGCGCAAATTCTGCTGCGAGTGCTTCATCGCCGCCGAGTAATTCGAGTGTGGTGTAGTCCTGGCCTTTGGCTTGAAAAATTCGACCATCGACAATATTGCCCAATTGGCTGATAGCGCCATCGGCAGGGCAGACAATGCTGTCTGCTGCACTGTCGATCGGACGTGCGCCGGGCTTTAATGCGCGGGTAAAAAAATCATTGAAGCAGGCGTAGGCGAGCGGATTTTCTTCCGCTGCAAGGCTCATATCGACTTTGTAGCGTTTTACAAACCATTTGATAAACGTGTTCTTCACTAACGCATTATCAGTGCTGGCCAACCACCCGGCGGCGCGCGACAGACCGTGTTGGGGTATCAGATGTTGTAAACGGATGAAGAGTTTGTCGTTCATGTATTTTTATAAATCCCGATCGGCAATTGGTGCTGAAAATAAGATGCCGCAGTGTAACAAACTCCCTGCGCTTGAGGGCGCACATGGCTGCATAGTTTTTGCGAACCTGATGCTATTAGTGATGCGTAAAATTTGTTCGAATAGTGCCCCCGAATAATGAAAGCGAAGGAGCTTGTGATGCGTAAACTGATGCAGATTTTGACGGCGATTATCGTGGTACTTATGTTTGTCCCGGCGCAGGCCCATGAAGGGCATGAGCACGGGCCGGTCAGTATGAAAAAGGCGACAGAGATTGCGCTGGCGACAGCGCGCGATGCCAGCCAAAAAGCACTGCCAGCGCTGGATTTGCCGCAGTTGGATAAAAGTTGGCGCAACTTGCCGGAGAGCGCCGCACAGATTGTTGAAAATGGGCGTGGTTTTTATTGGGTGAAAATTGAAAACCCGGCGCAGGCAAAAGCGCTTTATGTGCGGATTATGCTGGACGGTCGTGTCGACATCGCCAACTTTTCTGGCGTATCTACATCGTCTTCCGCAGCAAATCCTGAACGTTTATAAGTTTTTTTGGCGTTTAAAATTGTGAGTTGGTGGATGTTCGTAACGTTTCATTTTAATTTTGGCGCCTTAATTTTCCATTGGTTTGACAGCGCTGTCGCACGGGTGGAACATCGTCCGTTCGGTTGTCCACTTGTCTACCACTGCACTCGATGAGTTGGTAGCTGCTCTAACAATAATAAGATTTACTGTGCTTTCTCCTATGATTTTGCTGTTCATAAGCACTCGCTGGACTTCTGGTTGTGCATCGCCTCCTGGTTCGCCAGTGTGAGGCGCGAATCATCTCCAATGATCGCGTTGCAATACCGGCGGCCTGATGGCGACGGTGATTCCCGGTGTCGGGAATCGTGTCTAAATCCGGTTAAGTGAGGAATAAATAATGAATAAGAATTTCATCAAAACGAGTGGATTGGGCGCAGCACTGCTCGCCTTTTCTGCAATGAGTTTCGGTCATGGTTTTGTCGATAGTCCTGGCGCGCGCAATTATTTTTGCGGCAAGGTGACCAAGCCCGATGAGGTTGCCAATGGCACTGCCAAGTACCCCGTGTGCGGCGATGCGTTTGCGAGTGATTTCAATGGTGGCTACTCCTATATGAGCGTGTTGAATCACCACCAAGGGCGCAAAGTGCTTGGCCCGGTTGCCAAAAATGTGTGCGGGTTTGATAGCGAAACCTGGAAGGGCGGTAAAACACCTTGGGATAATTCCATCAATTGGCCCGTCAACAATATCAATTCTGGTACGCAGGTATTCTCCTGGGATATCAGCAATGGCCCGCACTTCGACGACACCTCGGATTTCCGTTATTGGATTACCAAGCCCGGCTTCGTATATCAAGTGGGGCGCGAGTTGACCTGGGCAGATTTTGAAGATGAACCCTTCTGCGACCTGCCTTATAACGATGACAATCCGGGGGCTTATCCCAACGTGCGTGCGGAAAAGGCCAATGCCCATATCCACACTACGTGTACTGTTCCAGCGCGTACTGGCCGCCACGTGATCTATGCCGAATGGGGACGTGAACCGCCGACTTACGAGCGCTTCCATGGTTGTATCGATGTGCAGATTGGCGGCGGTGGCAACTCTTCGGTGGGGACAAGCTCAAGTGTTGCGCCCGCCTCATCAAGTCGCGCCAGTGTAGCCCCAAGTTCGTCCAGTCGCTCAAGTAGCTCGGCTCCGGCATCCAGTTCGCCGGCGTCCAGCTCAGGTGTGTCAAGCCGTGCCTCCAGCAGTGCAGGTAATACGGCCGGGCTGAGTTGTACCTATGTGGTGACTAACTCCTGGGGATCAGGCTTTACCGGTGTTGTGCGTGTCACCAACAGCGGCACAGGTACAGTTTCGGCCTGGAATGCGAGTTGGCAATTCAGCGGCAGCAACCGCATCACCAATTCATGGAATGCGACTGTCACCGGCAGCAACCCCTACTCAGCGACCAATCTCAACTGGAATGGCACCTTGGGTGCGGGGCAAACGGCTGAATTCGGCTTCCAGGGCACAACCAATGGCGGCAGTATAGAAACGCCAGCAGTGACTTGCCGTTAAGCGTTAGTTTTTACCTGTATTTTTTAACCTGTATTAGGCCCGCAGCGATCGCGAGATGGCTGCGGGTTTATTGGTTGATGTAGTTTGGTGTAATCATTGATAACGCCAGTCAGTGAAAGAGGTGGCGAGTGAATCGATCGGCTTCCAATAAATCCTTACCCCTGTGGGTTGCTTTGCTGGTATTGCCGATACTGGCAGCGGGGGCATATTTGCAATTCAACAATACTAGCCTGCCCGAGCAGGGCGACCTTCCGGTGAATAGTCCGGGCCACGAGCACGCCCTGCCGATAACAACCAACAAACCTGCAACATTAACTTCGCCCGCACCAATTGATAAGGCGCTCGTCGATAACGCGCCAGCGACTGTTGGCCTTGATCCGGAAACGGCGCGCACCGTCGTGCAACAGGTCGAAGATGGTGTCTATGAGCGCGCTACCGCGATGTTTGAACGGGAGGCGGTGGATGTGGAATGGGCTGGCGCTCACGAACAAGCTCTGCGCGATATGTTTTCCCGTCACCAGGGATTGCAGCGCGTAAGCGTCAATAGCATCAGTTGCCGCACCAATATGTGCCGTATCGAGGTGTTTACCCCGCGCGATGCCGATGCGGATTACTTTACTGCGATGTTTTACGACGGCCTCGCCAATTTTCGCGATGGTGCACTCAAGGCTGAGGCCGCAATCGCCCGCCGGATGGCGCAGGGCATGACCTCGGTCTATGTCGCGCGCAAGGATCACACGCTCGGTTTCTATTGAATGGAGCGCAATCAACCTGTGGTATCTTTGTCGCCTCGATCAATGCGAGGTATCCAAGGTTGTCTTTCCTGAATATCACCGTTTCCGCTCTTTATTCCAGGTACCAGAATGGCTGAGTGGTTCGGATTAAAAAAAACGCCCGCCTCACAACCCGAACTGGGGTTTGAGTTCACGATTGTGCGCTCGGCGCGGCGGCGCAGCATTAGTATTGAAATCCGCAAGGCGCAGGTGGTGGTGCGTGCGCCTATGGGGACTGCGCAGTCGCTATTGTTGGATTTCTTGCAACAGAAAGCGGATTGGGTCAGGGCAAAAATTGACGAGCAACAACAAGCACTGGCGAGCCTGCCGGAGCCGCGTCGCTATGCGCAGGGTAGCCAAGTCCCGTTTATGGGAGAGATGCTTACCCTGGTGCTCGGTCGTGGTCCGCGCGCGGCCATCGCCCGGGTTGACCAGCATTTGCATCTACTGCTCGCCCAGCGTTCGCGCGCGGATGATGAGACCCAGGTCCGTCAACTGCTCAGCCGTTGGTACCAGCAACAGGCGCTCACTATTCTTACGCGCAAAACCACCGCATTAACCCGGGCGATGGGATTGGTATGCACACAAGTCAGTATCAAGGCGACGCGCTCAAAGTGGGGGCACTGCACCAGCCGGGGCGCCATCCAATACAACTGGCAGATACTGCTAGCTCCAGAAGCCATAGTCGATTATCTTGTCGCCCACGAAGTCAGCCACCTGCGCCACCACAATCACAGTGCGGATTTTTGGGCGCTGGTCGCCAGCGTCTGCCCGACCTTCAAGGCGGATCGCGCCTGGCTTAAAGCCGAAGGCGCACACCTCAGTTTATAAACTCCAAAGGCGTTTTAGCATGAATGACAATGTCGCGACCGAGCCACTCAGTGATGATCCCGCTGAAAATCTTGACCGTTTTATCGTGGAAGCCATGGAGTTGGGCTGTGTCTGGGGGCTGGAGGGGCCGGATGGTTGGGCCTTGAGTGCGTCGGAAGCCCACGATGATGTCGATGTAATGCCTTTCTGGTCGCAGGAAAGTTTTGCGCGTGCACATTGCCAGGACGACTGGGCTGGTTATCGGCCGGTGGCAATTGAGCTTGTCGAGTTCCTTGAAGACTGGTTGCCCGGCATGCACGACGATGTGCTCTTGGTCGGGGTCAACTGGAATGATGATCTGGAGGGCGAAGAGCTGGAACCGCTCGATTTGCTGGAAGAGTTTGAAGCAGAGATGGGCGAATAGCCTTAACTAATAAAACTTGTTTGGGCAAATTGGTTGTAATCATCATCCTCATCGCCAAATAAATGCAGGTGCAGAATATCTACCTCATGGCGTTTGGCATAATCTGTAAGCATCTTCAATGTGGGAAAAGCAGGGGTCATGCCGTACCAATAGCGGTCTGCCCCATCCTTAACCGCCAAAACAAATTCCAGTGCTTCCGGCACCATTTTGCGGCTGAGATGACTAAACGTTTTACGCTGTAACTGCAATACGGAAAAATCAAAATCCACACACAGGCGCATCAATTGCTGATACTGGGATTCACTCCGGTCTTGCAAGCGAAGGTCGCGGCAACCGAATAAATCATCCGGATTGATCAAGGTTTTACAGGGTAGGTGTGGCATAACATTACAGTCAGTTAAACAGGTTAATTCGGATAAGCTGACCATCAATGGTCGGGTGCACCAGCAGTCGTTAACTGCTATTTTCCCGGGTTATTGCTTTGCGGATTATTATTTTACTTGTCTTATTGTGTAAGTATTAAGACAGCTGCTCAGTAAAAAACACATGGATTAGACCACACTGGGATCAATGTGCAAGGGCCGTATTCACATATTTGTAATTAAGCCGATTATTAAGGAATTATGCGATGACTTTTATTTTCTGTGTGCAAACAATGTTGCGTCGAATGGTAACAATGGTTACCGCAGTAAACACCACGGCACTACTATCAGTGTCATTAATTACGTGTAGTTTGGTGTTGTCCGGTTGTTCCAGTTTGCAGCCAAAATTGGAGCAACCCACAGTCAAAGTCGCTGGTTTGCATTTGTTGCCCGCACAGGGGTTGAGCCAGCCCATAGAAGTCAATTTGTTAATCAGCAATCCCAATGACCGCGATTTAACATTGCGCGGCATGTCGTACACCGTGGGGATTGAAAATTTTGATGTGTTGAGCGGCGTGAGCGATCAATTGCCAACGCTGACTGCCTATAAAGAAACGCCGGTAAAAGTGGTTGTGACTGCAAACATGTTGCAGTTAGTGCGGTTGATTGAACACTTTGGTCGCAATGGCGTTAAAGAAAATGTAAATTACAACTTTTCCGCCAAGTTGGATTTTAGTGCCTGGTTGCCTGACTTGCGCATCAACGAAAAAGGCTCGATTCCGCTCGCTGCCCCAAAGCGTTGATCTCATACGCTTTGATTTTTTGTTGTGTGTTTTTTGTGCGGCAAAAATATATTTGCTAAAAATATTTTAAAAATAGCCATCTGAATTTTGTATTTTCAGGATATTCAATGAGTGACGAAATAACCCTGCCTGAGGCTGATGAGCGTATTGCGCTCAAAGATTACACCGAGAAAGCCTATCTCGATTATTCCATGTATGTAATTCTCGATCGCGCCCTGCCGCATATTGGCGATGGCCTTAAGCCGGTGCAGCGCCGCATTGTGTATGCGATGAGTGAATTGGGCTTAAAAGCCAGCGCAAAATACAAAAAGTCCGCGCGTACCGTGGGCGATGTGATCGGTAAATTCCATCCGCACGGCGACTCTGCATCCTACGAAGCCATGGTGTTAATGGCGCAGCCATTTTCCTATCGCTATACACTGGTAGATGGACAAGGGAACTGGGGCTCACCTGACGATCCCAAATCCTTCGCGGCCATGCGTTACACCGAATCGCGCCTTACCAAATACAGCGAAGTCTTGCTGGAAGAATTGGGGCAGGGCACTGTTGATTGGCAACCTAACTTTGACGGCACCCTCGAAGAGCCGATGGTGTTGCCCGCGCGCGTACCCAATGTGTTATTGAACGGGACTACCGGTATCGCGGTAGGTATGGCGACCGATATACCACCGCACAATTTGCGCGAAGTGGTAAATGCATGCGTGCATTTGCTCGATAACCCGCAAGCGACCGTGCAGGATTTATGTCAGCATATTCTCGGGCCGGACATGCCCACCGAGGCGGAAATTATTTCGCCGCGCGATGAATTAATCAAAATGTACGAAACCGGGCGCGGCAGTGTACGCATGCGCGCGGTCTGGCAAAAAGACGAAGAGTCGGGCGATATTGTTATCACCGCGCTTCCTCATCAGGTGAGCGGGGCAAAAATCCTGGAGCAAATCGCTGCGCAAATGCAGGCGAAAAAATTGCCGATGGTCGCTGACTTGCGCGATGAATCCGATCATGAAAACCCGACGCGTTTGGTTATAGTCCCGCGCTCGAATCGCGTGGATGTCGAGCAGGTGATGCAGCATTTATTTGCGACTACCGAGCTTGAGCGCACCTACCGTGTCAATATGAATATGATTGGCATCGATGGTCGCCCCGCGGTTAAAGCACTGAATAAAATTCTGAATGAATGGCTGAGTTTTCGCACCGTTACTACCCGTCGTCGCTTGCAGCACCGCCTGGAAAAAGTCGACGAGCGTTTGCTGCGCTTAGCCGCTTTGATGATTGTATTCCTCAATGTGGATGAAGTGATTCGCATCATCCGCGAAGAGGAAAATCCAAAGCCGGTGTTGATGGAGCGTTTCAATTTAATTGAGATGCAAGCGGAATACATTTTGGAAACCAAATTGCGCCAATTGGCACGTTTGGAAGAAATGAAAATTCGCGAAGAGCAAGAAGCGCTGATGAAAGAGCGCGACGGCCTGCAAAAAATTCTGGATTCCGCCGTTAAATTAAAAAATCTGGTACGCAAAGAATTGATCCAGGTTGCCGAGCAATTTGGCGATGACCGTCGTTCGCCAATTGTGGCTCGTGCAGAGGCGCAGGCGCTGACCGAAACCGAATTGTTAAGTGTTGATCCGGTGACGGTGGTGATTTCCGATAAAGGCTGGATTCGCGCGGCCAAAGGCCATGAAATCGACCCGGCAGGTTTGAGTTACAAAGCGGGCGACAGTTTTAAATTTGCCTTGCGTGGCAAGAGCAACCAGCAGGTTATCCTGATCGACTCCACCGGGCGCAGTTATTCCTTGCCGGCGCACAACCTGCCGTCAGCACGTGGACAGGGCGAGCCGCTAAGTGGCCGTATCAGCCCGCCGAGTGGCGCGACCTTTGAAGGTGCGTTGATGGGGGCAGACCAGCAGCGCGTGTTGCTGGCATCGGATGCGGGCTATGGTTTTATCGCGCGCCTGGATGATCTCATCAGTAAAAATAAAGCGGGCAAAGCGCTTTTGACCCTGCCTGACGGGGCGCTGGTTTTGCCGCCACAATTGCTTGATAATCCCGAGCAGGCATTGCTTGCCGCGGTCAGCAATGATGGCCGCCTGCTGGTATTCCCGGTGACGGAATTACCCGAGTTGGCGCGTGGCAAAGGCAACAAAATTATGAATATTCCATCGGCTCGTGCGACCGCGCGCGAGGAGTTTGTGGTTTCGGTGAATATTATTAATCCCGGCCAATGTTTGACGCTGCATTCAGGCAAACGCCATATCACTTTGAAAATGTCCGATTTGGAGCATTACAAAGGCGAGCGCGGCCGTCGCGGCAACAAGCTTCCCCGCGGTTTCCAAAAAGTGGATAAAGCGGAAGTGACTGATAAGTAATGACAGGATAAGGCGGTTCGCCGCCTTATCCCATCGCAATGCCATCCCGGGTCGCAGCATCCAGGACCAGACAGCGTATATAGCGTGCAACAATAAAAACACAGGGGTTTTCATGAACTCGAAAGACCAACGCCGACATGTGCGCACTGCTTTTGCTTGCCGAATTAAAATTACCCATGAGTCTGTAGGCGAATTGCTGGTAAAAACCCGCGATATTTCCGACGGCGGGGTATTTGTCGTGCTGGAGCCGGACCAGATTCCACCAGTCGGGACTTTGCTCACTGGTCAGGTACAGGGGTTGATGGACGATGCCCCGGTGTTGCAGCTGGAGGTTGTTCGGGTAGAGCCAACGGGTGTTGGTTTGCGTTTTGTGCAAGAAAATTAATTTTGGTTTGATCGGATAATTGGTTCCGTAATAAATTGTGCGGAACCGTTTTATTCCGTTGTTAATACCGCTGTAAAGCGCTCCCTTTGTTGAAGGCTTTCAGCCCCTGCTGCGTATGTAAAACTCAAATAAGATTACAGCTCGGCTCTGAATGCGGAAGGAGTTTTTGTGTACAAACTCATTTATAAAAAGCAATTTGTTCCTGGCTTTGATGCAGATCAGGTCGTGGGCAATTTGGCGCAATTGCTCCAGTTAAAACCCAAAACGGTCCGTTTGCTGTTTCTTTCCGATCGCCCCAGCGTTATCAAGGTGCTTGAGTCCGCAACTGAAGTTGAGCAGTGGCGCGCTGCCTTTCTGGACGCGGGTGCCTATTTAGATGTGGTGAGCATTGCCGTACCCGATGCCGATAGTATTGCCGATCAAATCGAGCTGGAGCTGGAGCTGCACAGCCTTGATGATGACGAGGACGATGAGTTTGAGTTACCGCGCCAGTTCCTGGTGCGAAAAATTATCCAGGTCGATGAGCCGGATGCAGACACCGACGGTGAAAGTAAAAGCGAGTCAGCTAGCGTCGATAGTCTTAAAGAAAGCCAAATAAAACCGGCAGTAGAACCTGCTGCGACCAAACCTGAACCGGTCGCGCCTGCGGCCTCTGTTGCCGCAGCTGTTTCCCCGGCAGTCGGCGCACAGGACGCGAGCGCGCCCCAACCGACAAAATCCCAGGCTAAAACAGCCCAATCCCCGGTAAACTCGCCGGATAAATCACCACCTAAAGTCGCTAAAGCCGATCAGGTTGCGACTAAGGCTGCAGCGTCTGTTGATCTGAAATCCAAGGCTGAGCCTTCAGCCAGCATTGAAAAAACTGCCGGCAACACGCCTGCGCCTGACGCCAAGGCTGAAGCTGAACCTAAAGCAGCAGCGCCAGTTAAAGCGGAAACTGCGAAACCGGCAGTTATCGGCAAATCAGCACCGAAGAAAAGATCGGGACCTGACACTCCATCTGTACCTGTTACCCAGCCAGCACCTGAAACTAAAACCGCCACTGGCAATACGGTAGTAGCCGGCGTCACTGGCGCGGCGCAAGTTGATGCTCTGGCGGACGTTAAAATCGCCTCGGCGGCTAAACAGCAGGTCAATGTCACGGAAACCAAACCAGAACCTGGACTGAATCCCGAACAGGAACTGCTGGCGGATCACCAGGGAGCCGATGCCGTTATTGATGATGGCCATCTGGATGTGGATTTCCATAAGTCCTCATTCCTGTGGGGCATGCTGGTGATCCTGCTCGCGATCATCCTTACCTCGTCGATTATCCTGTATTTAAAGCGTCCCCTATGGTCGCCGGCCACTGTATCGCCGCAATCGGAGCAAGTGGTGAAGGCCTTGGCCACTGAGTCGCTGTTTGCGCTAGCCCATGTGGATGTGCCGCGCGTACAGCAATTGCCCGATGTATTGCAGCCCGGCGCCGGTCTGAATAACTTGCCTGCGCCAGCGGAAAATTTTTGGCGCAAGCTGGAGCAGTCCGGTGTTGATATTGCAAAACAGTTGGATCAGGTTTGGGTTGCGGCCTACCGTGCTAACAACGAAACCCAACCGCTCTGGGTGCTGACAGGGAAATTTAATGCAGAAAAAATCCGCGCCTGGTTGAAGGAAAATTATGTCATCGATGGGGACTCACCCGAGCAGGTGGTGTTTTCCTCGGTGAACCAAAATACCTGCGAAAAAAGCCCGGTGCTTATGGCGATGATCCAACCGGACCGGATTATTGTGGGTGCGCCGGAGCGGGTTGCCGCTTTCCGCGGCCGTTTGGATGCAGCCGCACCGGCGGAAAGGGATTTAACGGACTGGCAGGCCATGAGTGCTAAACAGATGCTGACCATGGCGCTCTTCAATCCGGCGCAATTTGGCGATGCATCAAGTGCAATCGCGCTGACCAAACTGTCTATCGATGTCACCCAGGTGAAAGGGCTTTATGTGGGGGTGGCACCGCGCATGTTCCCGCCGATGCTGGAGTTTGATGCGGTGATGGTGGGTACTAACCGGAGTTTTATCGATGGTGCGGAGGCCTCAGTCGCGCCACTGCTTGCCAATGTTAAAAATACCATCGCGCAGGATTGGCCGGAAACACTGCCCATCTACGAGCGGATGACGCTCAGCAAGACTGAGCAACAACTGCGGGCGTCGGTATATTTTGATGAAAAAATACAGGCGCAATTGGAGCTGTGGGCCAACTCGCTGCTCGCGCGCACATTTGCGATGGCGGATAGCCAGGTTGATGTCGCCCAGGAGCAGCTTGAGGAGAAACCGCGCGCGTTCACGAATTTGCCATCGGCAGAATTGCCGGCATTTTCCGCCAACAAACATTTGAATCCCTACTTTATTGCGCAGGCCTCTACCGGGCCGTTCGGGGTGTCGATTAGCAGCGTCGATGCGACCGAGCAGGGCACGGTCATCACGCTGGATGTTGCCGCCTTTAATTTACCCAACCTGGGAACTGCGACGGACCATATATCGCTGCAAGTGACCGATATTGTGGATCACCAGGATAAATCGCTACTTGCACCGACAGGCGGCTGCGATACCACGGGCACGCGCCAACAAGCCAAAATCAATATGGTTTATGAGGGCACCTCTGTCGAGCAGGGGCAAGCCGTGCCTTACCTCGGCTTGCAAGGGACCAAAAAAATCCACCTGCCGGATACCATCGCGTTGGCCAACATAGGTGCAATCAAAGGCGAGCTCAGTTACACGCTTCCGGTGGAAGTGGAGCGCCTGCAAGCGGATATGCCATTGGCGGGCAAGGTGATTGATGCGCATGGGGTGCAGGTGCGGTTCCTGTCATCCAATGCCAACCGGTTGTACTTCCAATATACGGGTAACACCGATGCGCTCTTGCAGGTCAATGCATTGAATGCCGCTGGCAAGGTCCTGGCGACCACCAGTATGCGCAGCGGCGAAGGCCTGCTGTCGGTGGGCACCACTACCAGCATGGACCTGCAAGGGCAGGTGGCCGCAGCAGAGGTGATAGTGGCGAGCAAGTTGGAGCGGCAGACCTATCCATTTAGCTTTGGTCGCATCCAGCCACCGGAAAAACCCTTTGTGCAGGAGAAGCCCACGCCGGAATTATTGACGGCGACTTCACTTGCTGCGCTCAAGCAGGATTCACCGCCGGTCGATATCCAGTATCCCTTCCAGACGCCATTGCAGACCATCATGGCGGGGCCTGCGTTGATTGCGGTGAACCAGCTCAGCATCCAATCGCAAAAGCTGAATCTGATGGCCGATATTTATATCCGCAATCAACACCCGCTCACGCGCCAACTCAGCGCGGCGCGTTTTGTGATCACCGAAGTGGAGGATTCGTCGGGCAATATCCATTCGGTGAATTACCAGGCACCGGTGGCGATGGAATATTCGGCGGGCGCTTGGGTGGAGGGCAAATACGAGCCTGATCCCGCACAGCCATGGCTGCGAGGGCAGCTGGATTTGCGCGAGCAGGATTTGGGCGTAAGCGATGTGATTGCCTTCTGGGGCAAGCTGGTGTTTTTGGCGGCTGCCGAACCCATCGCCATTCCCTTGCCGTTCCAGTTCGGAATGCAGTGGAATGGTGCCGAGTCCACCTTCAAATTAGCGCGCTGGGAAGCCGGCCGGTTGCTGTTTGATATTCACGGCAGCTTTCCTGAGTTGATGGCGATCACCGCGCTGGATGAGAACGGCGCGGTGGTCAGCCAGGCTGCGGAATTGCGCACCAATTTCGGTGTTAGCCAGGTTGAATTGCCCGTGCGGCAGCGCCCGGCAACGATTGAATTCAGCATTGCGCGCAATCAGGAAACGGCTGAGTTTCCATTCGAGATCCGCGCCACCCAATAGCCGCAACTTGAGACGGTGTGCGCGCAGCATTTATGACAAGGCCGAAAATGGGAAGCGCACTTATGCGAAGAGTAAAGGTTGTTAGCCAGGTGATTGGTTTTGCTTTGGCGATGTTTTTACCAGCCGCCGCCCATGCGGCGGTTGTCATTTTGTATCACCACGTCAGCGATTCCACGCCCAAGTCCACGAGTATCAGCCCCGCGCAATTTGAAGCGCAGATGGATTATCTGGAGCAGCAGGACTTCAACATAGTGCCGCTGCCCGAGCTCGCGGAAAAATTGCGCAAGGGCGAGCCATTGCCGGATAAAACAGTGGCGATCAGCTTTGATGATTCTTATGTCTCTGTGTATGAATCCGCGTATCCGCGCCTGAAAAAACGCGGTTGGCCATTCACATTTTTTGTGAATACGGATTCGGTCGGCAGCTCCAAATTATTTGTCAGCTGGGATCAACTGCGCGAGATGTCCAAGCATGGCGTCACTATCGCCAATCACACCAGCAAACATAATCATTTGCCGCGTCGCGAGAAAAATGAAACCGCCAAACAATGGCGTGCGCGCATCACGGCAGAAATTACCAGCGCCCAATTAAAAATCGAAAAAGAGCTGGGCAGTGCGCCCAGGATCCTGGCGTATCCATTTGGCGAGTACGATACCGAGGTGCAAAAAATCGCCCAAGACCTGGGTTATATCGCCTTTGGGCAACAGTCGGGCGCGCTCTACAGCGAAGGGGATTTACAGGCGGTACCGAGGTTTCCCTTTGGTGGCAGTTTTACCGAACTCGACGATTTTATGATGAAGGTCAACACCCGCCCCATGCCCACTAAAAACGTGGTGTTCTACCGCGATAAAAAAACACCACAGGAAAACCTGGTCGTTAAAGCCGGTGCCAAACCTTGGTTGGTGCTGGAGTTGGAAGACGCAAGCCTGCTGAAAAAAATCAATTGCTTCGCCACAGGGCAGGGCGCGATTACCGTTGAAGTCATCGATAACACACTCTGGGCACAGGCCAGGCAACCCCTGGTACCCGGCCGCACCCGCTACAACTGCACGGCTTACGCTGGCGAGAAGGGCAGGTTCTTCTGGTATACCCAGCAATGGCTGGTGACCGATAAAGCAGGTGAGTGGACTTACAAGGATTGACAGGAAGGGATGTGAGCCCGCTGCGAGTATCGCAAACACCGTCCCTGGTGTGGGCTCATGTAGAGCGGATTGCTAGCGTATTCTTATGGTCTGATAACCAGTGTGATGGTGTCTTTCAGCTCGCTGCCGTCAGAGCCAACCTCTGTGTCTTCGCCATTAAGCTTGGTAATGCGCGCTTCTACCGTCAGTGACTGATTTACTGTCAGCACCAGTGACGCATCCACTTCGATCAGGCCACTAGCACCATCGATGGTGATTTTTTCTGTGTCATAGCTTGATGTAGGGTCTGTAATTCTCCACTTCACATCGTTGCCGGTATAAACCTCGGGATCAAGCGTACCTTCATAAGTCACCTTAATACGCGGATCTATATCGCCACCTACCCGAACCTCAATCCTATCAGTGGAGGTGAGGACGCCGGTTTCATCGATGATCTCCATGATCCTGATTTGTGGCTTGAATATCTTCAGCGCTAAGCTTTTATCGGTGTCATCGCAACTGGCCATTAGGTCGACCTCTGTGCCCAGCCTTGTTCCTGCAACGGCCGTAATCAGGCCAGTGGCGGCGTTGACTGTCATTGCCGCCTCATTGCTACTGGCGAGCGAGGCATTTGGGGTGATGGCGACCTTGCTGCCGTCCCGGTATTCAGCAGTAGCAGTCGCTGTGGCGGTTTGCCCCTGGTTCATGTCTGTTGATTTGTCCGATGTCAGCACCAGGTCGACCAGCGTGGGGTCAATGTTGAGGATATATTCCCCAGAGGTCACGGTAGCGGCGGCGTTATCTTTACCTTTGGCGATAACTTTGACCGGCCCATTTTTTTTGGTGCTCAGCTCGGCTTTGGTTTCATCGGCGAAGCTGGCTAGTTCACGGCTGGCGCTATCGGCCAGCGCCCAGGTGAGCGGATAGTTGTAGTAGCGGCCATCGCTAAACAGGGCTTTAGCGGTGAATTGGGTGTTCTTGCAGACATCGACCGAACCTGTAGCGTGCTCCACGGTAATGCTGATCAGGTTGGCATCGGTCAGGGTGATGATCTGGCTATCGGTAAGGCCAGCGTAGGCGACGTTCAGCGTCAGTGGGCCCATTTTGCCGGAGGCGGTAAACAACCCATTTTTGACGCTGCCGAGGCGGGAATCGCTCAGGGTCCAGGTGGCTTGGTCATTCAGGTTTGTTTGTTTGCCGTCTTTATCGGTGCCGATGAGATTGAACTGCAGGTTGCCGCTGATATGGACCGCGCCATCGGTATCCGCCAAGGCAACGCTAACTATGCCGTTTTTGCTCGCATCAACCGTTTGCGCAACGCGCGCGCTGTCGCCACTGCCGCCGCAACCAGTTAAACCCAGTGCGCCTGTGCCCAGTAGCAGGGCTAGCGAATAGGCTATTCCTTTAGAATGCATAGGTCACCCCGAAGCCCAAGCCATCGACACGCAGGTCGTCATCTTTGTAGTAGCGGACGAGATCAAGCGTCCAGTAGAAGGGTTTGCCTGCCACTATTTGATCCTGCAAGCTGAAGCCATAGCTGAAATCCGAGAAGTTATCCGAGGTTTTGCCGGTCTCGCCCAAGTTGGGCAGCTCGGTTTCAATTTTGGTGGAGGCATAACCAAGCAATATGCTGATTTTCAAATCTTCCGGCTCGGTATTGGGATCGGTAAGGGTGACGTAGATCGCGCTTTGCTGCGGCACGTCCAAGGTCATGCCGTTGGCAGAGTCATCGCTCATCGCCATACCGATCACGCCCTGCAGGCCTATGCCTCTGGTTTTCATGGCATTAAAGTCGATGTTGGCTTTGATCTGGAACAGGGCGGGAGAAAAGCTTTCACCCGAAGCTTTGATTTGGGTGTACACCGCTTGCCCGGACAGATAAAAATCCACCGGGCGCTCTGTTGATGTTTCGGTGTCGGCCGCCTGGACGCCCAGGGATGCGATGCTGGTTATTGCGCTGATAACGAGTGCCAAACGTTTACACATAAGAATTCCTTGCGGTGTGATGTTGGTGATTATTAATTGTTTAGCTTATTCAGACCGGAATTATTCCAGATTGTTGTTGCGAATGACGGTGCGTAATTCATGAATATAAACACTGCCGCGCCCGGAATACTTACCTAATTCGGCCACCATGGCACTACCGGTAAATTGCTGCGGGGTATCGCGTAATTGCGCGCGCAGCTGCCGCCATGCCCGATAAGCGTTATGGGTATTGATGTTGTTGAAGTATGCCGTAAGCGATTCTTCAACATTGTTAAACTTTTTAACCTCGTGTTTGGCGCCGGCAGAGCGCTTGCTGGGAACTATGCCGCAGCCAGCGGTATAACACCAGTGCCCAAACAGATTGTGCGCCTCTTCGGCAAAGCGCGATGTACCCCAACCGGATTCTACTGCCGCTTGGGCCATCACCATCGCGGGTGGAATTGCGTCGACGCGCAGCAACAGGATATCCACCGCTTGGGCATCCTCAGGATAGGTTTCATAAGTCACATGGAATTTTTCACGCAGCTTTTCAAGGTTGCGTTTGTTCACGCCGGTAATCTGTTGGCTAGTTTCCCACTCGGCTTTTATTTTCAGCAAACGCTCGCGCGACTTTAATAATTTTGCGTTTTTTTCATCGACCAGCGGGCGCAACATATCGAGGAATTGTGCTTTGCGCTCGGGTGTTTGGTCGATGGCGGCAAAGTCCGGTAGCAGGGTAGTGCTGGTGAGTTCATCTTCGTCCATAAAAAACTGCTGCAGCGGTTGCGAGATCAATACAACAACCAATACCAGGGTGGCCAGTGGAAAGGCGACCAGTGAAAATCCCAGCAGCCATTGCGAAGCGTTCTTGTTCATAAAAGCATTTACCGAAAAAGAGAGGCCAAAAAAAGAGACCAAAAATAAAACCAAAAAAATAAAAAATGTGAAAAAAAGAAAACTGAAAAAAAATTACAAACCGAGTTGCTTGCGCAATTCCTCCATGCGCTTGACGTTTTCCTCTTTACTTAAGGGCGTTTCTATAGTTGCGGGCAATACCGGCACATTGGGCGCGGGCAAGGTGGCGCCATTCATAACGCGCTCGCAGAGTTTCAAATAGTGCCGCTCAAAAACCGGGAAGGCGACCTTCTCGCTACTGCTTGCTAAAAAATACCAATCGCTGGCGCAGCCGGCGTGATACACCGCCGCGTGGCTCCATGCATAGGCCGCTTTGGGGCTGGGCGCGCGGCAAGCTTCCACATAGGCCTGGTGGGCATCGACCAAGCCAAATTTTTCCGGCTCGCCCTGGCAGGCGCGGATCATGCGGTGCAGTGTGGGCAAATATTCGGACTCTTCAATCACTTTGCGTGCGCCGCGCAGAATGGTTTCCGGTGCAAATTGCGCGAGCGAATTCAACCACAAGCGGCGCGCCTGATTGAGCAGTTCGTTGTCTTTGAATGCGCTGTAATACTGGTTATGATAATTCACACGGAACAGCGCAAACACCTGATTGATCGCATCTATATGCCCATCGCCCGGTGTTGCTCGCTCTTGTTCATAACGCTGATGTTGATCAGCTTGCCCAGCTGCGGTCGTTGAGTTGTTCTGCGAGGCTGCTATCTCGTGTGCGACCTGCTGGATGAGGTTGTTGTCCTGCATGCTGGTTAACCTGCTGCGAATTGACGGTAGTTAATGCGTGTTGTTTGGCCCAGTGAAATTTCACATGCTGCAAAAATTTGGTGTTCCAACTGGCCATGAGTTGATTGCTGTCGCGCCAGTACAACACAAATTCGGCGACTTGTTGCTGCGCAAATTTCAAATCGATATTGGCGAGTTTGAGCACATCGTAAACATCCTTGCTCGGCTGCCAATTATCGGGAATGCGCTTGGGTTCGGTGTCGTGTTCCAATGCGGAGTTATAGCGCAGCCACTGGCGTTTAACGTGTTGGATAAATTTGCTGTTCCAGGTGCGGCCCACATCGCCGCGCTCTTGCCAATAAACAACAAACTCCGGAATGGAATCTTCGACAAACGCGAGGCTGATACCCGCGTGTTTCACCAATACTTCCAATGCGTCCCTGCTCGGGCGCCACTGGCTGTGCATCGGTGTTTCCAAATCGCGATTTAAAAATTCGGTATCGCGCTCGCGCACTTGCCGTTCATTTTCTTCGCGTTTTTGCCGCGCGATTTGCGTCTCGTAGTTGCGCCACTTGTGCAGCAAATCTTTTAAGAATTTTGCGCCCCAGGAGTGATTGGTTTCGCCGCGCTCGCGCCAGTAAGTCACAAATTCCGGCACCTGCTGGCGAACAAATTCGGCGGGGATATTGTATTGCGCGATTTGACGCAGCAATTCCTGGTCGGGCTGCCAGTGGGGCGATATCAGGGTCGCACCGCTCTGGATTGCCGGTGCAATGGCCACGCCTGGCGCTGCCACCTGTGTCGGTGCGATGGCCTCATCAAACGCCAGAGTCAAACGCTGGCTCTCGGTGTAGGGCGCGGATGCCAACAGGATGATGCCTTTATCTTTCAGGCTGCGGCTGATGCGCTGGATATCGTGGTCGGTCCAAAAAGGCATCAGCCGGGTCACCCAACCGGCATCCACATCCAGCCACTGCCGGCCATTGGCGGGCGTGAGCGGCAGGTACGCCGCCATATCGCCGAGGATCGACAACATACAAGCCTCTTCCAGCCCGATAGTGGCGGCAAGGGAAGGCGAAATCAGCAGCGGGCGCTCGGGAATCAGGGATGAACTCATAGCTCTCGGGTCGCATTTGACCGGGTAAAGGCAAAGGTGGGAATTGTAGGCGCATAGGGTGTTGGATGCCAGCTTTGCCGCCGTGTCTATCCCTGTAGCTGCAGGTTACAGTCTGATACAGACGCATGCGCTCTGTTACACCCATGCTGGCAGGCCATTGCTAGGCTGTGCGCTCTGTTTTTTCAATCACTGCGCCGCTGAAAAGGAGACTGTCATGCGTATACCGCCTATCGCCCGTGGATTTTTATTCTTG
>DATIGS010000184.1:0-17209 GCA_035481425.1 Cellvibrio sp.
TTGGGTAGACCGGCGAAATCGCCGAGGAACACCAAAGTCACATGTAATCTTTCGCTCGATATCAACGCACCTTTAGGGTGATGGTCGGCGCGCAGCCTTCGCGCGAGTTCGACAATCTGTCCTGCGCTCTCCACATCAGGCAGTAGCGCATAGAACAGGCGATCGGTTACGGGTCGCTCCATATCTAAAAAAGAAAGCTGAGAGCTCATTTACAATAATCACCATTCATTCGCTGCACTACAAAACGCAAAATAATATTCGAGCTCTCTAATGGAAATAACACCTGAGTGTGTAAACGTTAGAGAGCTAGACACTGTTATTTCGCCCCAACCTCTACCCAATACCCCTTGGTCTTCGCATGTATTTTTTCGTTGTACATAGCGCTGGTGTGCCAGCCGGGTAAATAGAATTTACCGGCGTAGCTTGCGTTTAAAATAATGCGCAGGGTGATGCTGGTTTGGTTGCGGTCTTGATAACGATAGTTCCAGTAGTAATCGCGCCATAAACTGAAATAGGCGAGGACGCGGTCGTCGCGAATATCCATATAATCGATGCCTTTTGGCATCTGCGCGCCCTCCAAACGTTCGTTGCGGATCTGCCAGCCACTGGGTACTACAGCGGTGAGCGCGATGTTTTCGATATTGCTGGTGAGCAATTTATCGAACTCGCCGGAGATGGTGACTTCCGCAACAAAATCTTGCCCTTGCGGCAAATTTTCAACGCTGAGCGGTTTGTTATCCAGCGTTAAAAAATTCACATTCATTGTGAGGCCGTCGTTGCTTGGTTCCTCGTGCAAATTGGCGGGCGTGCCGCGATTGCTTACGAGCACGCGGATCGGCTTATCGTGATCATTGCGCACACTGACTTGCGGATTATTAATCGCCGTACGGAACAACGCATTATTGCTGGCCTGCGAAGTCCAATTGCTCTCGCCCGCTTGTTGATAGGCGAACTTCACGCCGTTACTACTTACATTCGCCGCTGAGAATTCACTCATCGCCAATAAGCCCCAGGCGATACTTTGTGTTGAGTACCAGCTATCGCTCGATAAATCTTTGGCGACCTGTTCGGCTACTTGCCAGGTGAGGTCTTTGTCCGCATCCAGGCTGACCAAGGTGGCGAGCAACAAACCTCGGTCGCGCATATCTGAACCGTAGGTGTAACCCGCATCTTTATAGGTTGGCACAGTGTTGGACAGCGTGCCCAGCACATCTTGCGCAGCATCTTTTAAGCCGACATGTTGATAAGCCATAGCGAGTAACCAGCGCGCGGGCATGCGATAGTCTTGCTGGTCGCTAATGGCTTTTGCTTTAAACGTTTCGCGCAAACGGTTCATCGCTGGCAGTTCTGCTTTGTCAGCTAACGCTAAGGTGTAAAGGCGATACGCCAACACAACTTCATCATAATAATTGCCATTAATTTGCGGATTGCGCGCGGCGCTGGTTTGATATTTCACCCAGTTGTCGAGTAGATTTTTAGGCACAGAATAACCGGCGCGTTTGGCTTCCAATAAAAAATGCCCGGCGTAACTCGATGCCCATTCATTCACATAGCCATCGCCTGGCCAGTAAGAAAATCCACCGCTGGCGTGTTGGAAACTGCCAAGGCGTTTTATGCCTGCATTGATATTGTCTTCAATCTCCGCGGTTTGCGAAGCGGTTAAATTAACGAGCTTCGCCAAACGCAATTGCGGAAACACCGCAGATGTTGTCTGCTCGATACAGCCGTGTGGATAGCCAATTAAATATTCCAGCCGCTGCTCCAGATTCAGCGGTGGCAATGTACTGACTTCAAGGCTGGCAGTGTTAGTGCCGACCATGCCATTTTCTTGCAGTGGCGATTTCCACGTTTCACCCGGTTGCAATAATTTTGCTTCCCACACAGTGGTAGGTGGATTGGCAGCGCGCGAATCGATATAAATTTCCTGCGTTGCAGATTCATTACCTGAGCGCGCCGTAATTTTCACATACCCTTTGCCGATGCGATCATTCACTTTGAGTTTTAAACTCGCGATTGCATCGCCCGGTTCGGAAAAGTTAAGTGAAGCTGTACCGGATTCGATGGTAAATATTTCATTCGCTTCGACGGCAATATCAACTTTGTTGATATTGGCTTCACTCACAAACACATTCACCGGCAGGTTCACGGATTCGCCTGGACCAAGCACACGTGGCAGGGTGGCAAACAAGGTCACCGGTTGCGTGACCGTAACCGTTTTTTCAATGCTGCCATAAGCGCTAATGGCTTCTTCCGGTTTTTTATTATTTGCCGTATCGCCCGTGACCAGCATGATGCGCACCGCGCCCATATAAGGTGGTAGCGCAATTTTATGCTCGCGCGTTTCACCGGCTTTTAATTCAAATGCACCGAGGAATTTCACAATCGGAGGAAAGCGACGTTCGCGACGTTTGCGCTCTGCTTCCAGCGCAGCATCGGAACCACCGATAGCGAGTACGCGTTCAAGCGATGCACCATAACCACCGACGACCTGATCAAATAAATCCCAGGTGCGCACGCCGAGCGCTTCGCGTTTGTAAAAATAGTCGTGCGCATTCGGTGCGTGGAAATTGGTGAGGCCGAGCAGGCCTTCATCGACCATCGCCAATGTATAGGTCATGCTGCGCTTGTTTTGTTCGCTCACTTTAATTGTGAATTCTGTTTCCGGGCGCACTTTTTCCGGCACATCCAATTGCGGTTGCAAACGTGTTGCCGGGTCTTCTACTAATAACGGCACTATGCCGTACAAACGCATAGGTGCTTCAGCAACACGCTCTTGATGCGGCAATAATAGCGTCAGGTTTACATATACATTGGGCGCCATTGCCTGGGTGACAGGAATTTCAATTTCCGTTTGACCAGTTTGCAAATCCAGCCAGCGCGACTCCAATACCTGGCTGCCATTTTCAATGCTGAGTAATATGCGGCCTTCGCGCGCTTTTGGCAGGCGCACTTTGGCGGTATCGCCAACCTGATATTTTTCTTTATCGGTTGAGAGCATTAATTGTGTTGCCGAATCGGCATTGGCCGACGAGTCGTAACTCCAACCTAAATAAACAACCTCACCTGCGCAGTGGCCACCTTCGCCTGCATCGCTGTCGCACACGCGAATAATATGGCGGCCCCAATCGTATTTATTTTTTTCCAGCTTCCAATTGATGCGGCCGTTCTCATCGCTCACCAGTGTTTCGCTTGCGACGGCGCGGTGGGTGGAATTATTAAAATATTCCGCGAGGTTTTCGCTCTCTTCATCCCACCACCAGCGCCAACCGATTTCATACACACTCACTTCAACTGTGCGCTGCGCTTCGGCTTTGCCTGCGGCATTTAATGTCTGGATCAATACGGGATGGTCTTCATCGCGCCCAATGGCATCCATATAACCGCTGCCTTTGGGGATGTTGATGCCGACCCAGCTATCGAACGGCAATAATTCGTAGGGGCGCAAAATGGTGCTGAAATTTCCGCTCTCTTCAAACACGCGAGTACTAAAACTGGCAGTGAGTTTTCCTGGTGGTGGCGATGACAGGCTCACGTTGACAGGGAAACTGGCATTGCCAGTTTCATCCAGTTTTCCATCAAATACTTTTTGCGCGCTGCCAGAAAAAGTGCGCACCGGATCATCAAAATTGAATTGTTCAAAACCGGGGAATACCGATTTGCGCGAACTCAATTTTAATTCTGAATCCGCTTTTAGATTTTTCGCGGTGGCCCCTTGCAACCATTGTGCAAAGAGCGAAACCTGGGTGGGCATGTTCGCCATGCGCAGTGGAGTCTCCGCCGGTGTTAAGTCCACTTTAATGCGATTGGGCACCACCATTTCAATTTTCAGGATCTGGTCAAAATAGCGATTGCCTACATGCACTACCGCACGATAATTTCCGGTGGGTGCAGTTTCATCGGTTTTTAAATTAAAGGTGTAAAAATCGTTGACCGGTTGCACGTTGGTTTGGCTGAGCACTTTTTTTCCGCTCGGGTCAAACAAATCGATAGTGACCGGATGGTTTGCAGGCAGCTGTTGCGTTTTATCTTCGAGGATAAAGGTGAGGAAAATATCATCGCCCGGGCGCCACACATCGCGCTCACCATACAGGAAGCCTTTCAAACCGCCTTTGATATGTTCACCGCTCACATCAAATTGGTTGGTAGGCAAGGCTTCGCCGGTGCGCACCCGCAAATAGCCAATTTGTTTACCATTGCGCGCCTCAAGATAAAAAGGCACTCCGTCGGTGGTAATTTGCACCATGCCGTAACTATCGGTAGTGCCAGTACCAATCGGCTGCTGTTGATAGTTGTAAGCGGTGATGGCGGTGCCGCTCATGGGTTTGGCGCTGCTGAGTTCAGTGCTGATCACATGCAGCTGGTTGCCATCGCCGCGTTTGGCCAGCAAACCTATATTGGAGACAATAAAATTGCGCGCTGAAGAAACTTCATCGCCATAGTAGTAATAAGTATCGTCGCAGGGATTGTTGCGTTCGCTGTAATTGTAATAGCCACTCGATTGGTAATATTGCTGATACCAAGCCGGCTCTTCATTGCGCTCGTAATAATTTTCGCCCTCGGTATTTTCCGGCATTTTCGCAACCGGCTCGGTAGGGCGCGCTTGTTCACAGGTGTAAACGGAATTGCTGCGGTCAATGCGCAACTCCAAACGAACCAAACCATCTGGATGCTGCGCCATCAACTCGGATAAATCCAGATTAAAACGCTGTACACCCGCGCGCGGAATTTCCGGCAAGCGATAGGTTTTACGCCATAAATAACGACCGGTATCGGTGGCAGGATAGGCAGCGGTGAGTTGGTAATCCTGCAAATACTGGCCGACATTATTGGCAAATACTTTAAAGGCGATGACTTGCACTGAATCGACACCGGCGGCTTCAAAGGGCACAGAAATTTGGCTGGCCGGTGGCAGGATCGAGGTCTTGCCAACAAAACGCACCAAGGGTTTTACCAGATCCAACACAATTTTTTGTTGGTAGTCACTGCCGAGACTTTTGGAATCTTTGCTGTTGACGCTACCGCTGATTACTAACTCCAATTCGCCCGATTCCAACTTATCCGGTGTGTAGCGCAATACGCTGCCATCGATAACGGCATTGACGGGTTTGCCGGCAATGGTGACTAGACCGCTCAGGTTTTGCGTGCTGTCCAACTCATCGGAGAATTGAATTTCAACCGCAGTATTGGGTTCGCGAATCACTTGCACGCCGGTGATTTGAAAGGTTTTTTGCGCCGGGATTTCCAGATCTCGCGCGCCTTTGTCCGTCGAGCCAATCGCAGCACCGTCCCATTCCAAATGGATATTGCCGGTGGTGTCGCCGCGCATAATGCCGGTAATTAAAAACGTATTGGTCTTGGCGTCTTGCTCCTGCGTCCAGATCACATCGGCCGGCTGATCATCGACCTTCACACGCAGGATTTTTTTCACATCATCCAGTGCAACCGTATCGGCTGTGGTGATAACACCACTGAGCCGCATTAACTCATCGTCGTTTTCTTCAGCACTCAAACTATTCACGCGCAAATCAAAATCCTGCTTGATGGTGCGCACGTCAAATTCAAAATCATCGAGTGATTGCTCAATGCCCTCGAGATCTTTAGCGCTCAACCGGATATGAATCGGCGTGTCGCTCGGCAAGCGTTCAATCGGTTGGATGCGCAATTCAGTGGTAGAGGTGAAGGTGAGGTTCACCGGAATTTTATTGTCCAGTACCACCTGTTTTGGATTAAAGGCGGTGTTGACCTCTGCTTCGCTAATCACCGGGTGGGTAAAGCGAATGTACATTGGCGCTTCAGCGGCGATCCAGCGCTTGGGGTAGTCGGCAATATGCGCTTCCCAGTTGGGGGCAATTGCCTCTACCGCAGCGGCGGCATTGGCGGATGGCTCGGTTTTTTCTGTTGCAGGTTTGTCGCAGGCGCTTAGCAATAGGCTTAATAATGCAATCGCACCCCATGAAGACCAATGAACTCGCATATCATTTCCCTGTTTAATAAAGGTGATTTTTTTACCTGGCGTTTAGTGTAGGCATTTGAACGATTAAATGCGCTAATCGCAGGATTTTTTGTTGTATTCCGGCACAGATGGTTGCCCGTGTTTATCGACAAGCTGAAAGGGAATGGATGTTTTGGCAAATCCCTTATTTTTTTGGATCACAAAATGCAAATGTGGGCCGGATGAAAAACCGGACGAACCCGATTTTGCCAGAAGCGTTCCGGCGCTGACTTTATCTCCGGGTTTTACGGCCGCAGTGCCAAGTAAAATGTGGCCATAAAAACCAAAAGTACCATCATCGTGAATGACCGAGACATAATTTGCTTTATCCAAAAAATATTCATTCACGCCGCCCATATGGTAATCATCTTTAACGGTGACAACGGTACCGGCGCGCGCCGCCAGAATCGCTGAGCCCACCGGTAGCGCGATATCTATCGCGTAGCGCGCATGGTCCGCTGTGTGCGAAAAGCTGCCGTTAAAACCCTGGGAAATGCGCGCGCAAGAAAGTGAATCGACCGGCCAGTGGTACACCTGCGGCGACGGAACGGCTTTAGGATCGCCCAGTTGCCAGCGATAGCGAAACTCAGCAATTGCATCGGTGGTTTTGATCAGGCTGATGGTTTGTCGCGCGCCCAGCACGCGTGTCAGCTTGCCGGTTTTTACTTGCGCTGAGATGAGCTGTAATTGAATTGGTGCAAAAAACGGGTTTTCCACCATAAGGTAATTGAAACCCTTGGTATTGATGGTTTCAAATTTGGGCTGGATTTTGGCTTTTTCGGTGCTTTTGTAATTAACGACTTCCGGCTCAAGGTGTTTGGGCTTTTTATCAGTAAATTGCCACTTGCCGTTTTGGTCCTGGTATTTATAAATTTCGGCTTGCACCGCCGCAGCAAAGCTGGCGATCAACAATCCAATACAAACGAGCTTTTTCATTGAGAATCCATTTCGGTGCGAAAAAAAAGCCACTGCATGTACATGCAGTGGCTTTTAAATTTATAACATCCTGTTCATGAACGGCAGCTTATTGTTTTACGCAGTCAACGTAATAATCTTTTTTACCGTTCACTTCACGTTTCACCAAACCGTGTACGTCAGTTTCGAAACCGGGGAACTTCTCGTTGAAGTCGCGCGCGAATTTCAAATAATCGACGATGGTTTTGTTAAAGCGCTCGCCTGGGATCAACAATGGAATTCCCGGCGGATATGGCGTTAACAAGATCGAGGTAATGCGGCCTTCAAGTTGGTTGATAGGCACGCGTTCGATTTCGCGGTGCGCCATTTTTGCAAACGCATCGGACGGTTTCATCGCCGGTTGCATATCGGACAAATACATTTCCGTCGTCAGGCGCGCAACGTCGTAGGCTTTGTAGAAATCGTGGATCTGCTGGCAGAGATCGCGCAAGCCCATGCGCTCATAGCGCGGGTTAGCTTGCGCAAATTCCGGCATGATCCGCCACATCGGCTGGTTCTTGTCGTAATCGTCTTTAAATTGTTGCAGCGCGGCTACCAAGGTATTCCAACGGCCTTTGGTGATACCGATAGTGAACATAATGAAGAACGAATAGAGGCCGCATTTCTCGATGATTACGCCATTCTCGGCGAGGTATTTGGTCACGATCGATGCTGGAATGCCGGTTTCATCAAACTGGCCATTCACGCGCAGGCCAGGGTTGACGATGGTGGCTTTGATTGGGTCGAGCATGTTGAAATTTGGCGCGAGCTTACCGAAGCCGTGCCAGTTATCGTCGCTGCGCAGAATCCAATCATCGCGGGTGCCAACACCTTCTTCGGCAAACTCATCCGGACCCCACACCTGGAACCACCAATCCTGGCCCCATTCCTCATCCACTTTTTTCATTGCGCGGCGGAAATCCAGCGCTTCAAAAATCGATTCTTCTACCAGCGCGTGGCCGCCGGGCGCTTCCATCATGGCGGCAGCGATATCGCAGGAGGCAATAATCGAGTATTGCGGCGAAGTGGACGTGTGCATCAAATAGGCTTCGTTAAACGCGTCCTGGTCAAGTTTTACTTTCTCCGATTCACGCACCAGCACCTGCGATGCCTGCGACAAGCCGGCGAGTAGTTTGTGCGTGGATTGAGTAGAGAAAATCATCGACTCTTTGGCGCGCGGGCGATCTTTGCCAATCGCGTGCATGTCTTTATAGAACTCATGGAAAGTCGCGTGCGGCAGCCAGGCTTCATCGAAATGCAGCGTATCGATTTTACCGTCGAGCATATTTTTCAGCGTCTCTACGTTGTAGAGCACACCGTCATAAGTCGATTGGGTTATGGTGAGGATGCGCGGCTTTTTGTTCGCGGCTTCGCGCGCAAACGGGTTCGCCTGGATTTTGCGCTCGATGCTTTCGGGGGTGAATTCTTCCAGCGGAATCGGGCCGATGATGCCGAGGTTGTTGCGCGTCGGCATCAGGAAGACCGGAATCGCGCCGCACATAATGATCGAGTGCAGGATCGATTTATGGCAGTTGCGGTCAACCACAACTATATCGCCCGGCGCCACGGTTGAGTGCCACACCATCTTGTTGGAAGTGGAAGTACCGTTGGTGACGAAGTAGCAGTGGTCGGCATTAAATATGCGCGCAGCATTGCGCTCGGACGCGGCGATGGGGCCGGTGTGATCGAGCAACTGGCCGAGTTCTTCTACCGCGTTACACACGTCGGCGCGCAGCATGTTTTCACCGAAGAACTGGTGGAACATCTGGCCGATCGGCGATTTCAAAAAGGCTACACCGCCGGAGTGGCCGGGGCAGTGCCAGGAGTAGGAGCCGTCTTGCGCGTAGTGCACCAGCGCGCGGAAAAACGGTGGTGCCAAACCATCAAGGTAGGATTTGGCTTCGCGGATAATGTGGCGCGCCACGAATTCCGGGGTGTCTTCAAACATGTGGATGAAGCCGTGCAGCTCGCGCAGGATATCGTTGGGGATATGGCGCGAGGTGCGGGTTTCACCGTACAGGTAAATCGGGATATCGGCGTTTTTGTAGCGAATCTCTTCCACAAAGGCGCGCAGGGATTTGAGCGCATGGTCGGTCTCTTCGAGCGAGCCGCTACCGAACTCTTCATCGTCAATCGACAAAATAAACGCAGAGGCGCGCGATTGTTGCTGCGCGAATTGCGACAGGTCACCGTAGCTGGTAACACCAACTACCTCCCAGCTTTCATTTTGGATGGCCTCCGCGAGTGCGCGTATGCCTAAACCCGAGGTGTTCTCGGAGCGAAAGTCTTCGTCAATAATGACAATGGGAAAACGAAATTTCATGGGGTCTCCAATATAGAGTTGGCTGGAGTTAACACTTGCCGACGTGACCGCCTCTGGGTGGTGGAATCGTCTGGCTGGCGTACCTGAAGGGTAGACCAAGAATAGCCAGGCGCTGTTACAGGCTTACTGCTCCCGGGCAAACGACCGGGAGCGCGATTGTAATCTAGTTGGCGGATTTCAAACATATTTTTTCCGCACCCGATAGGCCTGCCTATTCAAACATCCCGGTCGATTATTATTTGTGCGGTGTCGCACAGTGGCCGGCGCATCCCTATTTGGGGCTTGTAGATGATGTGTTAGCGGCGTCGATACTCCGGGCAGCATTACCGGCTGTGTTGGAGGTAGGCGCTGCGGCGCTGTCAAACGTAGGAGTGATAGGTGCGGGATCAGCTAGCAGTGGATCGGCAAGCGCGGGATGGGCAAGCGCATCAGCCTGAATCAGCTGCTGGGCGGCAGGTAATAATCGGGCGATTTGTTGTTGCTCCTCTGCGGTTGGCTCTTTATATCCCCTCGGCCAAAGTCCATCTAAATAATTCCAGCCATAGCCCCAGCGATAATAGTTTATCCAGTAAGGGCTGCCGCCCCAGCGCACATTCTTGTACATATAATCGGCCATCCCGGGACCCTGTGCTGCTTTGACGCATGCCAGGATATTGTCATCGGACTGTTTTCGCTGGGCCTCGCTGCCTCCCTTCCAGTAGTCCAGATCGTGCGCCACACAACAATGGCGCCAGAGATTAGGTTGCGCCAGTGTACCGTCAATCCACAGCGAGCAGCCGTCGGTAGTGAAGGGTTTAAGCTCATTCGCGTGGCCGGAATTGGCCAATATAATTAAGGAGAGAAACAATCCGAAGGCGCGCATAGTTAGTGGCTTTTAACGTTAGCGATGACAATGGTGGGATTTTACGCAATAGCCGTTGAAACACTATTAACTTTTTTGCCTGTTGATTTCCCCTATACCGGGCATAGGCAGCTGGCGCTGCTGTGCAATGTCCGCGCAATGCCAGTACAATGCCGCCACTCTGCCCGCACGGGTTGCCTGCCTTTGGACTCTGTTATGAACGATAAAAAAACCACTCACTTTGGCTTCCAACAAGTTCCCGTTGAAGAAAAAGCCGAACGTGTCGCCGAGGTCTTTCACTCAGTCGCCGCTAAGTACGATGTGATGAATGACTTGATGTCGGGTGGCATCCACCGCTTGTGGAAACGTTTCACCATCGAGGCCTCGGGCGTGCGCGCCGGGCACAAGGTATTGGACATCGCTGGCGGCACGGGCGATTTAAGTTACCAATTCGCCAAGCTGGTAGGCGCCAACGGGCAGGTGGTATTGGCGGATATCAATGCGTCCATGCTCGGTGTTGGCCGCGACCGCCTGACTGATCGCGGTATTGCCGGCAATATCAATTTCGCCCAGTGCGATGCGCAATTCCTGCCATTCCCCGATAACACCTTCGATTGCATCACCATCGCCTTTGGTCTGCGCAACGTGACCGATAAAGACCTGGCCTTGCGCTCCATGCAACGTGTGTTAAAGCCGGGCGGTCGCCTGCTGGTGCTGGAGTTCTCCAAGCCGCAAAGCGAAATCCTCAGCAAGATTTACGATACCTATTCGTTCAAGGTACTGCCGTTTATGGGCAAGCTGGTGACCAATGATGCCGACAGCTATCGCTACCTCGCCGAATCCATCCGCATGCA
Source organism: Cellvibrio sp. (assembly GCA_035481425.1). Lineage (GTDB taxonomy): Bacteria > Pseudomonadota > Gammaproteobacteria > Pseudomonadales > Cellvibrionaceae > Cellvibrio. Next base: position 10,965 of record DATIGS010000184.1, read on the forward strand.
CCCGGACCAGCAAACCTTGAAAGACATGATGGATAGCGCCGGTTTTGTGCGCACCGAATTCCACAATATGACCGGTGGCATTGTTGCGTTGCACAAAGGCATCAAACCCTGATGCCTCCAATCATGGCCAGCACTTTCACCATAGCAGCCCTCGCCAGCGCCGAAAAAATGCTGAACACCGCGCTGCGCTACGACCCTGCGACACGCATTGGCCTTGCGCGTTTGGAAGGCAAAATCCTCGCCGTACAAATCAGCTCGCCGGCAATCAATGTGTTTGTGATGCCGATGGATGATGAATTGCGCTTGATGGGCAATTGGGACGGCGATGTGGACACCCGCATCAGCGGTTCATTGATCGCGCTGGCGCAATTGGCGCAAACCGAAATCCACAACTTGAAAGACAGCGGTGTAACGGTGATGGGCGATTTGTCGCTGCTCGCCGATTTTCAGCGGTTGGTGAAAAATCTCGATATCGACTGGGAAGAAATGCTCAGCCAATTTACCGGCGATATTATCGGCCACCAGACCGCGCAATTGATCCGCGCAAAATTTGGCTGGGCCAAAGACCGCGCCCAAAGTGCACAGCGCCTCACCAGCGAATTCCTCACTGAAGAATTAAAAACCCTGCCGGGCAAACCTGAGTTGAATGACTTTTACCAGCAGGTGGATGAACTGCGTCTGGCGGTTGACCGCGCTGCCGCGCGCGTTGAAGCGATCATTAATAGAAAAAACCATTAAAGAGAAATCCAAGCTGTGATTGTTTTCTTTCGCCTGTTAAAAATCCTGCGCGTATTTGCGCGCTACCGCCTCGATCAACTGCTGCCGGACAATATTCCGTTTGCAGCGCGGGTGCTGCTGGTTTTCTTCAAATTGTTTCCCCAGCCCACATCGCCCGAGGGCAATAAGCTCTCCCGCGGTGAATGCCTGCGTCGTGCCTGTGAAGACCTCGGTCCCATCTTTGTAAAATTCGGCCAGCTGCTTTCCACCCGCCCGGATTTAATTCCCGACGATATAGTGCAGGAACTCAATCACCTGCAAGACAATGTCGCACCGTTTGCCAATGAAGAATTCCAGCGCATAGTGGAAACCTCGCTGGGCGCCAAAGTGGGCGATGTGTTTGCAAGTTATGACCATGCTCCACTCGCGTCTGCATCAGTGGCGCAAGTGCATACTGCGGTACTCAACGATGGCCGCGACGTGGTGATTAAAGTTATTCGCCCCGGCATCGAAACCGTGATCGCGCAGGATGTAGAACTATTACTGCGCGTCGCGCGCTGGGTAGAAAAAAATACAATCGATGGCAAGCGCCTGCATCCAGTCGAAATTGTCGAGGATTATCGCACCACGATTTTTGATGAATTGGATTTGCAGCGCGAAGCCGCCAATGCCTCGCAACTGCGCCGCAACTTTTTACATTCGCCGCTGTTGTATGTGCCGGAAATTTATTGGGACTACACGCGCAGCAATGTGTTGGTGATGGAGCGCATCTACGGCATTCCGGTGACCGATATGGCCGCGCTTAACGCGCAGCAGACCGATCTGAAAAAGCTAGCCGAGCGCGGCGTGGAGATTTTTTTCACGCAAGTGTTCGAGCACAATTTTTTCCACGCCGATATGCATCCGGGCAATATTTTTGTCGCCACTAAAAATCCGCAATTGCCGCAGTACATCGCGGTGGATATGGCGATTGTCGGTTCGCTCACGCGCGAGGATCAATATTATTTGGCGCGCAACCTGCTCGCCATGTTCCGTCGCGATTATCGCCAGGTTGCCGAGCTGCATGTGCAAAGTGGTTGGGTGCCGAATAGCGTGCGCGTGGAAGAATTGGAAGCGGCAATCCGCACCGTATGCGAGCCGATTTTTGAAAAACCGCTGAAAGAAATTTCCTTTGCCAATGTGCTGTTGAGTTTGTTCCGCACCGCACGCCGTTTTGATATGGAAGTGCAGCCGCAATTGGTGCTGCTGCAAAAAACGCTGCTGAATATTGAAGGTCTTGGCCGTCAGTTGTATCCGGACCTGGATTTATGGGCCACCGCGCATCCATTCCTGGAGCGCTGGCTGAAAAACCGTTTCCATCCCAAATCCCTGTGGGGCGAACTCAAACGCTATGCGCCGGAGTGGATGGAAAAATTCCCGCAGGTGCCGGATCTGGTCTTCAACAGCCTGCAACAATTGCCGCTGATTGCGCAAAAGCTGGATGCATTGGAGAGCGATATCGCCAAGCGCCAATTGCATCAGCATCGCGGCCGTCGCAAGTTGATTGCGCTGGTCGCCTTTGCGGCTGCCGGTTATTTCCTGTATCAGGATATGCGAGGCTCGGCAGTGCTGCGCGATTGGATCATTACCGATATTTCGCCATCGACCATTGTGCTGGGTGCGATTGGTTTATTGGCCGTCTGGTTTAGAAAATAATTGTTCCCGCGTTGCGGCCAAGGGTTTGAAAAAACCGGAACCCCTGGCTGCGCTTATTTCCGCTCACCAAAAATCCTCGCCGAACCCGAACAAATCTTCATAACCAGCGCGTAGCTATTCTTTTCGCGTCTGCTATTATCCGATGACAACAAGAATTAAGGATCTTATTGTCATGTCGAGTGCGACGCGTATTCTGCTGGTCGATGATACCCCGGAAAATTTGGATGTTCTCAGCGGCATCCTGGAAGATTTGGGTTGCCAACTGATTGTTGCTACTTCCGGCGAACGTGCGCTGGAGCTGGCCGCGCGCCGCCTGCCGGATTTGATCCTGCTTGATGTAATGATGCCGGATATGAACGGCTTTGAAGTATGTACCCGTCTCAAGGCCGAATTGGCCACTACCGAAATCCCGATTATTTTTGTTACCGCGCGCGCCGATGATATCAGCCAGGGATTCCGCGTCGGCGGTGCTGATTACATTACCAAGCCTATTAATGCCGATGAGGTGCGCTCGCGTGTGCGTCATCAGCTTGAGCGGCAGTCGATGCTGACCGAATTGAAATCATTCAATCGCGAGCTGGAAGGCAAGGTGCGCGAGCGTACCGCCGAGCTGACTATCGCCAATCGCCAGTTGCGCGAGGAAATCAATGAGCGGCGCTATATGCAAGACCGCCTCAATTATCTCGCCACCCACGATTTTGTTACGCGCCTGCACAATCGCAATGCGCTTGAGGCTCATGTCTCCGAGTTGCTCGCGCGCATCCAGGTGCAAGAAATTAATGCCTCGTTTTTATTGATTGATATAGATCGCTTCCGCTTGATTAACGAAAGCTGCGGCTGTATTGCGGGCGATGAACTGCTACGCCAATTTTCCGATAGCATCGCTGGACTCTTAACGCGCGAGGATTTTTTTGCCCGGCTCGGCGGCGATCGCTTTGCGGTGGTAACGTTTTGCGATGAAAGCGATAAAGGCCTCGCGCTCGCGCAAAATATTTTGAAACATCTCGAACAATTTAATTTCCAGTGGGAAGATCGCCAATTCAAACTCGCCGCGTCCATTGCCACTGTGCCGCTGACGCGGGTAATGGTGAGTTACGACCAGGTGATGCTCGCCGCCGATGAAGTAATTTTTGTCGCCAAGCGCGAAGCGCGCGGCGGTATTTTCAGTTACGACGACGCAGCCAAACGCAGCGACTTGCATAAAGACAATATCAATTGGGCCTCGCGTCTGGTCGATGCAGTACACAGCCAGTTATTCCGCGCCTTCTTCCAGATGATTGAATTTTTACCTGCCCGTGCGCGCGGCGCCCAGCCACAATATCGCCTGGAAGTGCTCATGCGCTTGTGGGATGCATCGACCCAGCGAATGATTTCACCGGGTGAATTTATTGGCCCCGCCGAGCGTTTGCATTTAATCCCCGAGTTGGATAAATGGGTTATTGGCTACACATTGAATTTATTTGCCCAGCATCCCCAATTGCTGGAGCGATTGGATCTGGTATCGATCAATCTCTCTGCCATTTCCATCCGCGAACCGCAGTTCGCACAATTTATTATTAATACGTTTAACCACCTGGATTTGCCCGCGCATAAATTTTGTTTTGAAATCACTGAAACCCAAGCCATCGTCAATCTCGACTCTGCCCGTCACTTTATGCAAGCCCTGCGCGAGTTGGGTTGTCATTTCGCACTGGATGATTTTGGTAGCGGTTTTGCCTCTTATGCGTATCTGCACCAACTGGCGTTCGACAAAATAAAAATCGACGGCATTTTTGTACGCGATATGGATACCGATCCGGCGCATTATGCGATGGTGAAATCCATTGCTGAAATGGCTACTTCACTCGACAAAGAAGTGATTGCCGAATTTGTTGAAACCGCTGAAGTCGCTAAACAGTTACATCAGCTGGGCGTACGCTGGGGACAGGGCTATTATCATCACCGCCCCGAAGAGTTGAATTACCAGGCGTTGGAAAAATGCCTGGCATGATTTGCACAAGGTGACATACCCGTGCTGAATATCTCCCGTAAATCATTTTACCTATATGCGAAATTGCCATTGCTTAACCTGGGTTTCGCAGTGGCTTATTTTTTGTTGGTCAAATTTGGTATGGCCTGGAGTTCACTGACATCGCAGGTCTCACTGGTGTGGCCGGCGGCGGGATTGGCTTTATTTGGTTTGCTGGTATTTGGTTTACGCATCCTGCCCGGATTATTTATCGGTGCCCTGTTAGCGACGCAGTGGTTGCACTTTGACCACACTATTGGACGCACATATACCTCGTGGATCGCCGCTACCGTCATCGCAGCAGCGGCGGTGTTGCAAGCCCTCGTTATTGCACGTATCAATCGCGGTCTATTCAGCAGTAATTTATTGGTCAATTTGCGTCGCACATTGATTTTTATTGCCAGCATTTTTTTATGCGCACAGATTTTTTCGTGTATTGGTATTTATACACTGCATCTCACAGGTGTAGTGCCAACGGAAGAGCTGGGGAAAAGTTGGGCTTTCTGTTGGATGGGCGACAGCATCGGTATGTTGATTGTGACCGCCCTGCTTGCCTGGGTATTGATTCCGCGTATCCGTTACAATACGCATGCACAAGCATTTTTATTATTGTGTGCAGGTGTTGGATTGGTATTTTTTTTAGTGTCCGCATTAGGTTATATCGAACACAATGAAGCACAGCGGTTGGCTGCTGCCGCATCTGAGATAACACTGTCCGCAAAATTGGATCCACGCCCCTGGTATCAACCCAGCTGGATCCAGTTTTCAGCGCTTGCAATAGGGCTGACATTGATCGGGTTATTAACTGCTTACATCCGCACACGCCAACAACATGACGAACTTTTGCGCGAAAACCAGACGCGCCTCGAAGCTGAAGTCTCGTTGCATACCCAGGCGTTGCGCAAAGCCAATGACTGGCTACTTAACGAAGTGGTACAGCGGCAGCAGACTCAGGAACAATTGCAAGCATCGCAAACAGCACTGCGTGCGCGCGAGCAGCATTTACGTAGCCTGCTCGATAATGTTCCCGATCCGATCTGGTTTAAAAATCTCGATGGTGTTTATATCAGTTGCAATAAAGCCTTTGCAAAAATGTTGGGGCAGACAGAAGCCAATATTATCGGCAAAACCGAAGAGCAATTAGTCCAGCGTGAACTTGCCGATCTTTTTCGCCACAATGATCAGCAGGCGTTAATAAGCAAGGAGCTACATCGTTACGAACAGCTTATAAAAGTAAACGAGCAGGAACAATATCTGCTCGACACATTAAAAGTAGCCGTACGCGATGAGCAAGGTAATGCCGTTGGTATCCTCGGTATAGGGCGGGACATTTCCGCGCAAAAAGAAACAGAAAAACAGTTATCGCTCGCCAAAGAAGCCGCTGAAGAAGCCACTCGCGCCAAAAGCCGCTTTCTCGCCAATATGAGCCATGAAATCCGCACACCGCTCAATGCAGTGCTTGGCTACACACAATTGTTAATGCGCGATGAAAAATTTACCGGTAACCAGCGCGAGCGTCTGCAATTAATTCTGGTGTCGAGCCAACGCTTGCTGGGCCTGATTAATGATGTATTGGATTTATCCAAAATTGAGTCGGGCGTACTCAACTTGCGCAAGGAGTATTTTGATTTGCATCAGGAAGTTGCGGATATCAAAACCATTATGGCCGAACGCGCGCAGAACAAAGGCCTGAATTTAATTACCCAGGTAGATTTGCCTGCGCCCTATATCGTAAAAGGTGATCGCCAAAAAATTGGCCAGATATTATTAAATTTATTAGGCAATGCGATTAAATTTACGCCTGAAGGCAGCGTCAGTCTGGATG
>DATIGS010000185.1:0-1643 GCA_035481425.1 Cellvibrio sp.
TCGGTTGTTTTGCGTTTGCAAAAAATGATTCGCGATTGCTGGCCGCTTTTGCATCCGGTTTTGCGTGGTTCGAACCTGAAACGGGGGCGTTGGAGTGGATTGCAAAACCAGAGGCGCATTTAATTGGCAATCGTTCCAATGACGGTCGTTGCGATCGGCAAGGGCGTTTCTGGATGGGTACCATCCGCGAACAACAAAACACGCCGGGTCAATGTGCTTCGCTTTATTCCTTGAAGGCGGATGGAAGTGTAAGCCTGCATCTTACAGGTTTGCATATTTCCAACGCGCTTTGCTGGAGTCCGGATTCGCGTAAGCTTTATCACGCCGATTCACCCACCCACAGTATTCGCGTTTATGATTTTGATGCGCAGACCGGCGAGCTTTCCAATGCGCAATTATTTGCGCAGACAAGTGCGGGAATAGAGCCGGACGGTGCCTGCGTAGATGCAGAAGGTTTTATCTGGAATGCGCAGTGGGGCGGAAGCCATGTAGTGCGCTACGCGCCCGATGGTAGTATTGATTTTATATTGCCAATGCCGGTTCGCCAGCCAACTTGCGTGGCATTTGGTGGGGAAAATTTAAACTTGCTCGCAGTAACCAGTGCGTCTATTGGATTGAGCGATGAAGAATTGCAGCAGCAACCGCAAGCGGGAAATGTATTTATTTTCGAAACCGATGTTATAGGTTTGCCTGAGTCCAGGTTTGGTTAAACCAGATTTGCGACTTGTAATATCCACAACCCGAAGGTCACTGTTACCAACGACCAGAGGGTTGTCTGGGCAATAATATTTGCCGCCAATTCACCATTGCCTTTCATCGCTTGCACCATCACAAAACTGATAGTCGCCGTCGGTGATGCAGCTAATAAAAATAAAATAGCGAGTGCGTCACTGCGCAGCCCCAATGCAATGGCGATAGCGCAGGCGATAAAAGGGGACAGAATCAATTTCCATACGCACACGCTCGCGGTAGCTGAATCAATGCGTGCGAGTCGCTCGATACTCAATGTGCCACCAATACAAATCAACGCCAGTGGCAATACCATCTGGCTTAAATATTTGCCGCTGTCGAGCATGACATCGGGCAATTTCAGATTGATTGCACTTATGCTAAAGCCTGCAAAAATAGCAATAATCAGTGGGTTTTTAACAATGCCAACCAGTGTTGGTCGGAGTGAATTTTTCGTGTGGTGCAAACTGCGATTCAACACATACACCGATAATACATTGTAAATTAACACGGTCATCGCCACCGGTAAGGAGGCGAGCGCCAAGCCTTTTTCACCGTAGGCATTTGCGCAAAATGCCAAGCCTAAAATCACCAAATTACCGCGAAAGGCGCCCTGGATAAATACGCCTTGGTCGCGTTCATCTTTGCAATGCCAATGGGCAGTCAGCAAACTGCCAATAAAGACGAGCCCGGTCATTGCCCCAAACGCAATCAACATTTCCCTGTTGGTGATATGAGCTACATCGGTGTTAGCGCTGGTGATAAATAACATAACTGGCAAGCCGATGTTGTACACCAGGCGCGATGCAGTATTGATAAATTCGGTATCGATCATGCTGCGCTTTTTCAGCCAGATGCCGAGAAAGAGCATCACAAAAATAGGTGCTGTGATATTGAAGGCGAAGAGAAAGGTG
>DATIGS010000186.1:0-4445 GCA_035481425.1 Cellvibrio sp.
TGTTGGCGGTGGAAAAAATGGCTGTATTTTGCATTACATCGAAAATTCCGCGCCGCTAAAAAATGGTGATCTTGTATTGATCGATGCCGGTTGCGAACTGGATTATTACGCAGCGGATATCACCCGCACATTTCCGGTCAACGGGAAATTTTCACCGGAGCAAAAAGCGCTGTACGAAATTTGTTTGCAAGCGCAACTTGAAGCTATCGCGGAATGTAAACCAGGTAAACATTGGAATGATCCGCACGAAGCGACAGTGCGTGTGATCACCGCCGGTTTGGTAAAAATTGGCCTGCTTGAAGGTGATGTAGACGAATTAATTAAAAGCGAAGCCTACAAAGAATTTTATATGCATCGCGCTGGCCACTGGTTGGGAATGGATGTGCACGACGTGGGCGATTACAAAGTTGGCGGCGAATGGCGGGTGCTTGAACCGGGCATGGTGATGACCGTTGAGCCCGGAATTTATGTTGCGCCTGATAATGAGCGTGTTGCGAAAAAATGGCGCGGTATTGGTATACGTATTGAAGATGATGTTGTCATCACCAAAGACGGCAATGAAGTCCTCACCAAAGATGTACCCAAAACCGTCGCTGAAATTGAAGCCTTGATGGCAGTATAAAAACATTCATGCGCTCTAATGGTTAGGGCGCATTTAATTCAGGTCAATACTATGACCCCAGTCCAAACGCAAACCCAATCCCTCGAATTTGATATAGCTATTATCGGCGGCGGCATGGTCGGTACCAGCCTTGCCAGTTTACTCGCTGCCAGCCAATCACAATTGCGCATTGCGTTAATCGAAGCCCAGCCGTTTGCTCAATCGCTTGCCCCATCGTTTTCAAGACCTGATGAAATTCATTTCCAGCCAAGTTTTGATGCGCGTTCAACAGCGCTTTCTTACGGCACTGCAGCGATTTTGCGCGAGCTGGGTTTGTGGGAAAAATTGCAGCAGCACATTACCCCGATCGCACAGGTGCATGTGTCGGACTGCGGCCATTTTTTGGGTGGGGTAATTGACGCGCAAGAAAATAATCTCGATGCCGTAGGTTATGTTGTTGAAAATGCGTGGCTGGGAAAAGTGCTGCTCAGTCATGTGCAGGCGCAAAATAATATCCAGTGCTTTGCGTCATCAACAGTGACGAATTTGTTGCCGCAACAGGATTGCGCGTTGCTTAAGGTTAAAACCGACGCGCAAGAATTTACCATCAAAACCGCGCTGGCGGTGATTGCCGACGGCGGCGATTCGCCACTGCGCAATGCATTAGGAATCGGCACCCAAGTGCGCAGCTATGGCCAGACGGCGATTATTACCAATGTAGAATTTTCGGAGCCGCACAAAGGTGTGGCCTATGAGCGATTTACGGCTGATGGACCTGTTGCCCTGCTGCCCTTGGGCGAATCAAAAAACGCACACCAATCGGCCCTGGTGTGGACCCTGCCCACGGCGCAGGCAGATGAAATGGTTGCCTTGAGCGATGCGAATTTTCTCGCGCAATTGCAAATGCAATTTGGTTTTCGTGTCGGGCGTTTTACACGCGTTGCCAAACGTTTTGCCTATCCGCTGCAATTGGTATTGGCGGAAGAACAAATTCGTTCCCATCTGGTTTTACTCGGCAACGCCGCGCATTTTTTGCATCCGGTAGCGGGGCAGGGTTTTAATTTGGCATTGCGCGATTGCACCTGTTTGGTTGAAGTCCTGCGCACAGCGGTTGCCGAAAAAAAATCCCCCGGCGATTTAACAGTATTGCAATCCTATCTCGCCAAACAATTTCTCGATCAGCAACTCACCATTGAGTTCAGTGATAAATTGGTGCGCCTGTTTTCCAATGACCACTTACCCCTGATCGCCATGCGCCATCTTGGCCTGCTTAGTCTTGAGTCAATCCCCTTACTTAAAAATCAATTTATTGCCCAAACCATGGGCACGGCGGGGCGTCAATTTCGCTGGAAGTCGGATGATGCACAGGCAAGCGCAAGCGATGAAAAAAATCTACACGAACAGTCCTTTTTAAAGAGCGACAAAAAAAATATCACCAATGATTATGATGTCGTTATTGTCGGCGCCGGTTTGGTTGGTGCATCGCTCGCCTGCGCTATTGCGCAATCTGCGGCGGCGCAAGATTTACGTATTGCGGTGATTGAGGCGAGCAGCGATGCACAACATTTTAGCGGCGAGCATTTTGATCCGCGGGTGGTTGCACTTACCCATGCATCGCAAAAATTACTTGCGGATATTGGTTGCTGGGAGGCGATTGTTGCGCAGCGTGTTTGCGCGTATCGCGAAATGAAAGTCTGGGACGGTGAAGGCACGGCGGCTATTGAATTCGATTGCGCTGAAGTACAACAACAGCACCTCGGGCATATAGTTGAAAACTCGGTGATTGTGAACCAGCTGCGCGCACGTATGGCGCAGCACCGCAATATTTCTCTCATTCAACCGGTTGCTGTTGCACAAATAATTCCGGCGCAAGCGGAGTTCCCGCGTGTGCGTGTGCAGCTCACGAATGGCGATGAAATTACCACCCGATTATTAATTGCAGCGGATGGTGCGCAATCCAAAGTGCGAGAGCTGGGCGAATTTGCGACGCGCGAATGGGATTACGGCCAGCAAGCTATTATCACCAGTGTACGCACCGAGCGGCCGCATGAATTTACTGCCTGGCAGCGTTTTATGCACACTGGCCCACTGGCTTTTTTGCCGCTGCAATATCAGGGCGATGCACACCAGTGTTCAATAGTGTGGTCAGCGGATGATGATTTGGCGACAGAGCTGATGTCGCTCGATGATGACGCCTTTTGTGCGCGCTTGACTGCGGCGTTTGAGGCGCGTCTCGGGCGAGTAACCAGTTGCGATAAACGCTATGCCATTCCGCTGCGCCAGCGCCATGCAACCAGCTATATCCAACCGGGCATAGCGTTGGTTGGCGATGCCGCCCACAATATTCATCCGCTGGCTGGCCAAGGTGTAAATTTAGGATTGCTGGATGTCATCGCCCTTGCACAGGAAATTGAGCGCGCACTGGTGCGCGGAATTCCACTGGCTGATTATTCCATCCTGCGCCGCTACCAGCGCCAGCGTTTGGCTGGCAATTTGGGAATGATGTCGGCAATGGAAGGGTTCAAGCGCTTGTTTGGCAATCGCACCCTGGCGGTTAATTGGCTGCGCAATACCGGTATGCGCCAACTAAACTCGGTCGCAGCGATCAAAAAAGTCATTATCAATACTGCACTCGGTGTTTCCTGACCGATGCGAAAGAGGTAGATGTATGGAGTTGAATGCGTTGTTATCCATAACGCCCTTCGATTGGCACTCTATTGGCACCGCGCTTTTATGCGGCAGCATCATTGGCATCGAGCGCCAATTGCGCGGCAAACCGGTGGGCATTCGTACCTCATCGTTGATCACACTCGGCACTTATATTTTTATCGCTGCGTCCTTGTATGTGTCCGGGCATTTGGCGGGGCCGGAAAAAGTGGTTACCGATCCATCGCGGATTATTGGGCAGGTCATTACCGGTATCGGCTTTCTGGGGGCGGGTGTGATGTTGGCGCGCGATGGGATGGTATTGGGAGTGACCTCGGCAGCCACTATTTGGATGCTGGCATCGATCGGAGTGGTGATTGCTATAGGCCACAACCAGGTGGCGATTAAATTGTCATTTGTCGTGATTCTTGTACTGGTCGGTGTCGACTTCCTGGAGGATTACTCCCAGGCATTTACTCGCGGTGTACATAGAAAATTTCAGGATTGGCGCGGCAAGGGTAAATCCAGTTCCGATTAACGAGTGTAGAAAAGTAACATCAGTGAAGAAGTATTTATGTCAAAACTCATAATTGTTGCAAACGTATTAAATGTTCTCGTATTAATTATTTTAGTTGCAGCTACGGCCGGTTTTATTTCATTTCTTAATATATACGGATTATTTTTAGCGTGCGTTACTGCGGCAATTACTTGGGGTGTTTATAGACAACAACGCTGGGGTTATTTCGCAACAGCAGCTTGGGCGCTCGCTTGTTATCAATTGGCAAAACAAGGTTACGAATTTCAAAGCATTAAACGTCACGTGATGATGGTGGGCTTCGCATTAATTCCTGTTGCACTGTTTTTGCACGAAACATTAGGAAAAGCGACAGCTAAATCTGCACAAAATAATGGCAAAGAAAGCGACGACAGCCCAAAAATGCCCGATTAATTGTGTGCCTCATACACAGCATTACAAAAAGTGTCGATATTCTCTAAATTCGCTGATAACTGCTTGACTCCGCAAGGTCTAGTGTTTTAATTTTGACCCGCTACAGATTGAGATCCGCCCCAAGACTAGGCTTTTGTAAGACAACCGCTTGCTCAAGACACTTGGACGTACCACGACCTGAGCAATAGCTTTATTACAGGCTATTTCACTCTGGCTTTTAGTAAAGTCGGTTTTTTTGTTCGGTCAGCT
>DATIGS010000187.1:0-3230 GCA_035481425.1 Cellvibrio sp.
AATTTATCTTGGCGGCACCATCCACGTGCTGCGCAATAGCGACTATCCATTACCGGCTGAATTTGAGCAGGCATACGAACGCGCGAAAATTCTTGTACTTGAAACCGATATGAAAAAAGCCAGCTCGCCGGAATTTGGCCAGCAAATGGCGCAAGCGTTTATGTACAACAATGGCAAAAATTTATCCCATGATTTACAGCCGAAACTCTGGGCTGAATTACAAAAATTTGCCGATGAGCGCCAATTCCCGCTCGGGCAAATGAGCATGTTCAAAGCCATGTTTGTCAGCCTGAGTTTGTCGATGGCGGAAATGCAGCGGCAGGGATTTGGCGTAGGGCAGGGCGTCGATTCTTACTTTTATCAAAAGGCAATCCTCGGCGGAAAACCCACGCAGGAATTGGAAACCACAGGCGAAGTACTCACACAACTCGCCACACTCGCCGACATGGATGCCAATCTGGTTATCAAATCCACCTTGCGCGATCTCCACAAAATGGAACAGGTGTTGGCTAAATCATTAGTTTATTGGCGCGCAGGCGAATTAGAAAAATTGGATAAAGAAATGGCCGCTGACATGCGCAAGGAAACTCCGGAGATTTACCAACAATTATTGGTCGCACGCAATCAGGCATGGCTACCAAAAATTGAACAGATGTTTTCAACTTCGGATGTGGAATTAGTCCTGGTAGGCAGCCTGCACCTGGGTAGCAAAGACGGTTTGCTTGCGCAGCTGGAGCAGCGTGGTTACAAGGTTAAGCCATATCAATTAATAAAATAATTTTTGCGGGGAATGTCTATGTCAGCTCCGGTTTTGTTAAACAATCTGCAGCGCCAGTTGGGTGGTGTCACTATTTTAAAAAATATTAACGCACAAGTATTGCCGGGGCAGGTGATCGCCCTGCTCGGCAAAAACGGCGCGGGTAAAACCACGCTATTGGAAACCATTTTAGGGTTTGGTTTTCCTTCGGTGGGTGTGGCTATGCTGTGGGATAAACAAGCAACAGAAATTGATGGTGACATCAAACAGCGCATTGGATTCGTGCCGCAGCAAGATGAATTGTTGGTGGGGATGAATGGTTGGGAACATCTCGCGCTCTTTAGAGCCTATCAGTCTCGCTGGAATCAAACTTTGGTGGATCGTTTGATTATTGATTGGTTGATTCCTATGGATACCTATGTCGGCAAAATGTCGGTAGGGCAGCGCCAAAAGTTATCAATATTATTGGCATTGGCGCATGAGCCGGAGCTGCTGGTGTTGGATGAGCCGGTTGCTAGCCTCGATCCCATTGCACGCCGTCAATTTTTACAGCAGTTAGTCGATGTTGCAGCTGATGAAAATCGTGCCGTCATTTTTTCTACGCACATAGTCAATGATGTTGAGCGAGTGGCCAATCAGGTATGGATATTGTGCGATGGTGTATTAGTTTACCAAGGTGAATTGGATGAACTGAAGGAAACACTGGTGCGCGTTAGGCTTACAGCTAATGAGCCGCTGCCGGAAAAGATTCGCTGGCCATATCTGCTAAAGCAAAAAAATCAGGGGCAGCAAACACAATTGACGATTCAACACTGGCAACCAGATATGGAGCAACAACTCGCGCGTGAATTTAATGCTCAGGTGGAGGTTGAATATTTAAGTCTGGAGGATATTTTTCTGGAGTTGGCGTCATGGTGAGTACTGTCGACCAATACTGGCATTTGTTTCGCTGGTTGATGATCCCTGCTCGCTATCACTATTGGCTCTTTTTAATCACTGTTGCGGTAACAGTTCTAGCCGTGTTCAGCGCACTGCTTGGATCAGGGTTGAATATAGGCGGTTGGAGGCTGCTTGCCATCGGTATTTGGGCGGTTGTGTTTTCGCTCTGGTCTTTTAGCACTGTATTGGTACTGCATGGGCAACTGGTTTCTCTGCCTTCCAATCGACATCTGCGATTTATTCCGCGTGTGCGTCAGCGGGCATTGGCGATTCATTGGGTAGTGCTGACGGTAATGACAATATTTTTTACGGCGGCCCAATATTTTTTGAAAGAAATTAAATTTACTCTCGATAGCATCATTTTAAATTGGTCATTATTTTCATTGGCTTCGGTTGCTTTTTTATTATGTTTAAAATGGCTTTCCAGTTATTCCCTGCTCGGTGTTTGGCTTTTGGGTATGGGCTTCTCCGCTTTTGTTTGGCCGCTTGCTATTTCCCCATGGCTGTTATTTGCATTGGCATTAATAGTCTGGTTTGGCTTTTCCTGCTGGTGGTTGCGCTGGCTGCCAGCGGGAAAAGTTGAAAATATTTTTTTGATGCGGGGCGGGCAGATCTTGCAGAACACATCGGTTTATCCTTGGGCCAGGCTTCCCATAAATATGCTTGCTCCGCGTATTAAAACCAGGTACACCTCGGCGTCACTCTATTTGCATTTGTTAAATGGTGTGACTGGCAATTTGGCATCGCGTGTGATCATTTGGTTGTTGATAGGCGGTTTTGCAGTAGCGGGGTTAGGGCTAATATCCCTGTTAGGTTATGGTGGAGCTATGAGTGATATAGCGCAGGTAGCAATTCCAATTACACTTTGGACATTTTTAAGCAGTGCCGGAATGGGTTATTTTATGGGGCTATTTGCGAATGTTGGCCGTGTTTGGTTTTATTTCCCGGGCACCAGGGCAGAGCTGTTTAGTGCGGTTGGAAAGAACTTTTTTTCCTCATTGTTAATTGATTTGTTTTTTATCTGCGTGTTAATTGGCCTTGCTTGCTACTGGGTTTTTCCAGAATATCTGTTGATAAAATGGGTCCTGCTTTACGTTTTGTTAGTGTTGGCAGTCAATTGGGGCATGTTTCATTTTGTCTGGTATTTATACTGCCGCAGCCAAGGCAACACTAATTTATTAGGTGTTTCGATCTTCCTCATTCTTCTGGTACAAATTTTTCTGGCGGGATTTAGCTGGGGTCTTGTATCCAGCGGAAGAGTTGGTGCGGAGCTATTGGTGTCATCTGCTATTCTTTGTTGTTTTCCGGTGGCTCTGCTCTTGCGCGCGTATGCAAAAAAGGCGACACCAAAAATGTGTTTTGCTCGGGTGAAAAACTAATGTTCACCCTCAACCCCCAATCCGGCATTCCTATTTATCGCCAGCTCGCTGAACAAGTGCGGCGTATGGTCGCCGGCGGTCAATTAAAAGAGGGCGATGAATTGCCTTCGGTGCGCGAGTTAGCGTTGGAGCATGCGGTGAATCCCATGACCATA
>DATIGS010000188.1:0-7441 GCA_035481425.1 Cellvibrio sp.
ACCAGTGTGGGCGACATAAAACCCACTTGCAGGGTAAACATAGCGCCGCCAATCGCCGCGAAAATTGCACCTATGCAGAAGACAAAGATTTTGAAATTGGAGACGTCGTATCCCGAGAAACGTACACGGTCTTCTTTATCGCGCATCGCCACCAGCAAGCGGCCCAATTTACTTTTGCGAATAAATTGCGCGATAAACAAACACACAAACAACAGGAATACGCACAGAAAATAAAATACATATTTGGCATTGTCGGTACGGATGTCCCAGCCGTGCAGCGTACGCAAATCCGTCATCCCGTTTACACCGCCGGTGTAACCCTGTTGGCCGATAATTAAAATCGTCAGAATCGCAGCGAGCGCCTGGGTAATAATCGCAAAGTACACCCCCCCCACTCTGCGTTTAAACATGGCAACGCCGATGATGTAACCGAGGATGGTCGGCAACAAAATAATGGCCAGCAAGGTAAATCCAAAACTATAGAAGGGCTCCCAAAAAAAAGGCAATTCAGTAATTTGGTTCCAGTCCATAAAATCCGGAATACCGGGAGTGGATTGGATTTTGGTGCTCTCGGGGTCTGATGCTTCCAATTTCAAAAACATCGCCATGGCATAACCGCCCAATCCAAAAAAAACGCCCTGCCCCAAACTTAAAATTCCGCCATAACCCCAGCACAACACCAAACCGACGGCGACGAAGGCATAGGTTAAATATTTCCCTACCAGGTTCAGGCGAAAAATATCCAGCGAGAGCGGCAGCACAATTACCAAAATGGCGGCGAGCACTAAAAATCCATACAGATCTTTTTTAGGCAAGAAGGATGCGAAACTTTCCCGTGATATGAAACGCGACATAATTAGTTACTCCTCTTAACGGCGCACTTTCAGCGTGAATAAACCTTGCGGGCGCAGCATCAGGATCAACACCACAAACAACAGTGTTAACACTTTGGACATGGAACCGCTCATGAAAAACTCCATGGTTGATTGCGCTTGTGAAATGCTGAAGGCCGATGCGATGGTGCCGAGCAAACTCGATGCCCCGCCAAACACGACTACGAGGAAAGTATCCACAATATAAAGTTGGCCAGAGGTGGGGCCGGTAGAACCAATCATGGTGAATGCGCTGCCCGCGACACCGGCGATGCCGCAACCCAACGCAAAAGTAATGCGGTCCACTCTGCCAGTATTAATTCCGACAGCGCCCGCCATAGGGCGATTTTGTACAACCGCTCGCACTTGTGTACCCCAACGCGAGCGATACATTAATACCGCAACCGCCAACGAAATTCCCAAGGCGAGACACATGACAAACAAACCATTAATCGGCAATTCAATGGTGTCGGTTAATTGGTACGAGCCCATCAACCAATCCGGTAAGGTGACGCCCACTTCGCGCGGGCCAAATACGGTGCGGTAGGTTTGTTGCAGAATCAAACTCAAGCCCCAGGTTGCCAATAAGGTATCTAACGGCCGGTGATAGAGATGCCTGATCATCGCCCATTCCACGAGTGCCCCGAGTGCGGCGGCGGCGATAAAGGCAAGGATCATGGCGAGAATAAAATAGACGCTGAAAAAATCAGGAAGGTAAGTAGAAAACGCGTGTGATGTTAAATAAGTGACATAGGCACCGAGGATCATAAATTCGCCGTGTGCCATATTGATAACGCCCATCTGGCCAAAAATAATCGCCAGGCCTAAAGCCATAAGCACAAACACTGAAAACAAAATCAATCCCGCCACGCCTTGCATTGCAAAGATTGATAACAACTCCGAGGTACTGTATTCAGCAAACATGGCTGTATCCTCATCATCTCGTTTAAAAAAATTGGATTATTTCATCGCGAGGAGCGAGGAGTAGAGTTCAATTTAAAACACGCCGTAAATACGTCCTTGTAGGCTCAAATCGGCATCCATGCCTCATATGGTTTTAAATCAAACTCTACTCCTCACTCATCAGCATCGTGGTACAAGTAATTCAGCCAGCCTTGCGGCTGGCTGAAATTTTTATTATTGATAACCTTTCGGGAACGGATCTGGCTCGATCAAATCTTTGGTCTCGAAGACCACATCGTATTGACCATCAGCACGTGCGTGACCGATACGGGTTTTGGACCAGAGATGATGGTTTGGATGGATTTTTACATAGCCTTCAGGCGCAGTAGTCAATTCAATACCGGGTGATGCAGCGCGAACTTTATCGATATCAAATGAGCCCGCTTTTTCTACCGCTGCTTTCCATAACCATGGGCCGAGGTAAGCAGCCTGGGTAACGTCGCCGATCACAATGTCTTTACCCCACATAGCTTTGAAATCGGCTACGAATTTTTTGTTGTTGTCGTTGGGCAAGCTTTGGAAATATTTCATCGCCGCATAAGCACCGACCATGTTTTCACCACCAATACCGAGGATTTCGTCTTCGGTTACAGAAATGGTCAACACCAGCGGTTTCTCTTTGGTCATATCAATACCGGCCGCTTTTAATTGTTTGTAGAAGGCAACGTTAGACCCACCTACAACAATTGCGTAAATCACGTCAGGCTTTTTCAGTTTGATTTTGTTGATCACCGAGTTAAATTGGGTATGACCCAGTGGATAATATTCTTCACCCACTACGCTCAAGCCCAATTTTTCAATGTGCTTGCGCGCAATTTTGTTAGAGGTGCGCGGCCAAATATAATCGGAACCGAGCAAGTAGAAAGACTTGGCTCCTTTGGTTTTGGTTACCCAGTCAATACCCGCAATAATTTGTTGCGTTGCTTCCTGGCCGGTGTAAATCACGTTGGGCGATTGCTCCAGACCTTCATAGAAAGTTGGGTAGTAGAGCATGCCGTTGTATTGCTCGAAAATTGGCAATACCGCTTTGCGCGATGCAGAGGTCCAACAACCAAATACCGCGGCAACTTTATCGTTCACCAATAATTTTTTGGATTTCTCCGCGAAGGTCGGCCAATCGCTCGCGCCGTCTTCCTGGATGTATTCAATCTTGCGGCCAAGCACACCACCCATCGCGTTGATTTGTTCAATCGCTAATTTTTCGGCTTGCACAGATCCGGTTTCACTGATGGACATAGTGCCGGTCACCGAGTGAAGGATACCGACTTTAACGGTGGTATCAGTCACGGCAAGTCCAGTGGTGTTTACATCAGCCGCATGCGCTGAACCAATCGCCATAGCAGCCGCTAAAGTCAATAAACATTTTTTCCAGGTTTTCATTCCCGCACTGCCTGTGCGATGAGTCGCTAGCATGGTCTTGTTCATAGTCATTCCTCGGGTCATTAAAAATAGCCAGTCACACACTGGGTAAACACAGGCTGTATCGGGCTTTCGTGGGTTCCACTGGGTTGATCATTACCATCCAGAAATTGCTTTGAAGGCCAGCAACCTCTTGGTCGCTAATCTAGTGAGGGGCAATGCACGGCACCATTCGATAAATGACACACGCCACTACGTCATTTAACGCATGGCGAAATGGAAAAGTTGGTACAGCAATTGAGTAGAGAAACTCGCGGATGTTTAAACGCCAGCGATAACGGCGTTGATTTATTTCATCGCAATAAAAAATGCACCATTAAAGAAACAATAAGTGCCTCGATGCACAGATATAAAGCGTGAATGATAAAACGCTAATAAACCACTCACTTTATTGACGAGACGTTCCCGGATGAACACGTGTTTTAACGGGTAACTCATGACTGCCAAGCAGCACATATTTCGTGTGAGACGCAACTACAACCAGTGGGTCGCGAACCAGACACTGGAAGATTACGCATTGCGTTTCACCGCCAAAAGCGCACGGCGCTGGTCTGCTGCACGCGTAGCAACCACCGCGCTGGGCGCTATTTCATTTCTCGCGTTGGAAGCCATAGGTGGCGCAATTACGTTGCACTATGGTTTCAATAATGCCGTCGCCGCGATTATGGCGGTGAGCGCGATTATTTTTCTCACCGCCATACCCATCAGTTATTACGCCGCGAAATACGGTGTCGATATAGATTTGCTCACCCGCGGCGCAGGCTTCGGTTACATTGGTTCTACCATCACCTCACTGATTTACGCTTCTTTCACATTTATTTTTTTCGCGCTTGAAGCGGCCATCATGGCGATGGCCCTGGATTTATTATTCGGTATCCCGCTCGCCTGGGGTTATTTAATCAGCTCAGTAGTCATTATTCCGCTCGTCACCCACGGCATTACCTTTATCAGCCGCTTCCAATTATGGAGCCAACCGCTGTGGATTATCCTGCAGTTATTGCCATTTGTTTTTATTATTTATGCCGATGCCAGCGCAGTAGAAAATTGGACCGCATTTTCCGGCGGCACACAGGAGCAGAATACACCGCGTAACGGTGTGAATATTTTATTGTTTGGCGCTGCCTCGGCGGTGATATTTTCGCTGATCGCCCAAATTGGCGAGCAAGTGGATTTTTTACGCTTTTTACCCGCGCCTAAAAATACAAAAAAAGCGCGCTTGCGTTGGTGGGCCGCATTAATTGCCGGTGGGCCAGGTTGGATTGTAATCGGTGCGATTAAAATTCTTGCCGGTTCATTTCTTGCGGTGCTTACATTAAATCACGGCATTGGTATCGATGAAGCAGCAGACCCAACACGCATGTACATGGTGGCCTTCAGCTATATCGCCAGCTCCCCGGAAGTGGCGCTATCGGTCGCCGGTATATTTGTGATTTTGAGCCAGCTGAAAATCAACGTGACTAACGCCTATGCGGGCTCCATTGCCTGGTCCAATTTCTTTTCGCGCTTGACCCACAGCCACCCCGGCCGCGTTGTGTGGTTGGTATTTAATGTCGCGATTGCGTTGCTGTTAATGGAGCTAGGGGTTTACCGCGCGCTGGAACAAACACTGGGTTTTTACGGCATAGTCGCAGTGGCATGGTTAGGTTCATTAGTGGCCGATTTAGCCATCAACAAACCACTTGGGCTCAGCCCTAAACATATCGAATTCAAACGCGCCCACTTGTACGACATCAACCCGGTGGGTGTCGGTTCGATGTTAATTGCATCAGTCGCCGGGATTGTTTGCCACACTGGAATTTTAGGTGATATCGCGCAGGCACTCTCGCATTTTATCGCGCTCGGGCTCGCACTTATTTGCGCGCCGCTGATCGCATTTGCTACGCGCGGACGCTATTACCTCGCGCGCCCGGTGGTGAATGTAATGGAATCGGCCGAGCAGGATGGCGCACACGCGACGATTTCCTGCTGTATCTGTGAACATAAATTTGAAATTGAAGACATTACTTACTGCCCTGCCTATGCCGGGCACATTTGCTCGCTCTGTTGCTCGCTGGATGCGCGCTGCCATGACCATTGCAAACCCGGTGCAAGTTATTCGAACCAGCTCAGCGATTTCTTCAAGACCTTTTTGCCTAAATCAATTACTGCCCACATCAATTCGCGTGTTGGGCATTTCGCTATTTTGGTATTGGTGATCAACGGTCTCTCGGCAATTTTGCTCTCGCTTATTTATTTCCAAACGCCGATCGACGCCCCTGAAACAGCAGCCTTATTAGAAGCCACGCTGTGGAAAGTATTTTTCCTGCTGGTGATTATTACCGGTGTCGTCAGTTGGCTATTTGTACTCGCACACGAAAGCCGTGTGGTTGCGCAAGAAGAATCGCAACGGCAAACGCGTTTGCTGATGGAAGAAATCGAAGCGCACGAACGCACCGACCGCGCATTGCAAACCGCAAAAGAAGAAGCAGAGGCGGCCAACCAGGCCAAGAGCCGTTACCTCACCGGCATCAGTCACGAATTGCGCTCGCCACTCAATGCAGTATTAGGCTATGCGCAATTGCTGGAAAAAGACCCGAGCATGCCCGCACACCGCAAAGATGCACTGAGTGTAATTCGCCGCAGCGGCGAACATCTCGCCGACTTAATCGAGGGGCTACTCGATATTTCCAAAATCGAAGCTGGCCGTTTGGATCTGCATCAGGACCAGGTGCGCATTGCGGTGTTGATGGAACAATTGGTTCACATGTTCCGCCTGCAAGCCGAAGCAAAAGGCTTGATGTTTATTTATGAATGCAAAGACAGGTTGCCGGAATTAGTGCGCACCGATGAAAAACGCCTGCGCCAGATTTTAATTAATTTATTATCCAACGCGATTAAATACACAGATAAAGGCAGCGTGGTTTTTAAATTGCGCTATCGCAGCCAGGTAGCGGAATTCACCATTACCGATACCGGCGAAGGTATTGCACCGGAAAATATCGACCGGATTTTCCGGCCGTTTGAACGGGTACGCCGTGCCGGATCCACCGCAACCGGAACCGGCTTGGGCTTAACCATTACACGCTTGCTGAGCGAAATTATGGGTGGCGATATTGCGGTTACCAGCAAACTTGGCAGCGGCAGCACATTTAAAGCCAGTTTGATGCTGGCCAGTATCAACAAACCCCACACCGAATTTATCAGCGCTCCGGTACAAACTATTTATGGTTACCAAGGTATGCCGCGCCGATTGATGCTGGTTGATGATGAAGCATCCCATCGCCAATTGATGCGCGCCATGTTGGCGCCGTTGGGTTTTGAAATTATCGAATTGGATAATCCGCTGCTCGCGCTGGATCGACTCGCCCAGGAGATCGACAGCAACAATGCTCCCGACCTGATTATGTTGGACGTCTCAATGCCCGGCATGAGCGGCTGGCAATTGGCAAAACAATTACGCGAAACCGGTTATCAACTACCAATCATTATGGTCTCGGCCGATGCCAGCGAGGGCAAAGACTTGCCTTCGCATCACCTTACCGAAATCGCACCGCTGCATGATGCGTATGTTATTAAACCGGTGCGAATTAATTTGTTGCTGGATCACATTGGTCGCCTGTTGAACCTGACCTGGTGCTACGAACAAAACAATACCGAAACACAAACGCCATCATCGTTGATTAGCACAATGGAATTGCCTGATGACCAGCATTTGGATGATATCGCCCATTTCGCCGCAATCGGACACAAAAAAGGTTTGCAGGAGAAGATACAAGAGCTGGAACAATCCGGGGCTGCACATCCTGCCTTCCTGCAAGAGTTAAAAAAGCTTACCGCCAATTTCCAATTCGAAAAGGTATTGGCCCTGGTAGAGGCAGATTTAGCAGAAGAAAGCACTGAAGATAATTAAGAAAAATCAAATTAAAAAATTTGAAATTGAAGACTCACTTAAAGACCGAGAGAATATCGCTATGAATACTAAATCCCAGTTACCGGTGGTATTAGTGGTAGATGATGCGATCGACAGCATTCATATGTTAAACGATGTATTGGAAGAAGCGCACTTTACTGTACTCGTCGCCTTGGAAGGCGCGCAGGCGCTTACCATTACCAAAAACATTCGCCCGGATATTATTTTGCTCGACGCCATAATGCCGAATATGGACGGTTTTGAAACCTGCAAACACTTAAAACTCAACCCGCAACTC
>DATIGS010000189.1:0-5926 GCA_035481425.1 Cellvibrio sp.
AATTTATCTTGGCGGCACCATCCACGTGCTGCGCAATAGCGACTATCCATTACCGGCTGAATTTGAGCAGGCATACGAACGCGCGAAAATTCTTGTACTTGAAACCGATATGAAAAAAGCCAGCTCGCCGGAATTTGGCCAACAAATGGCGCAGGCGTTTATGTACAACAATGGCAAAAATTTATCCCATGATTTACAGCCGAAACTCTGGCAGGAATTACAAAAATTTGCCGATGAGCGCCAATTCCCGCTTGGGCAAATGAGCATGTTCAAAGCCATGTTTGTCAGCTTGAGCTTGTCGATGGCGGAAATGCAGCGGCAGGGATTTGGCGTAGGGCAGGGCGTCGATTCTTACTTTTATCAAAAGGCAATCCTCGGCGGCAAACCCACCCAGGAATTGGAAACTACGGGCGAAGTACTCACACAACTCGCCACACTCGCCGACATGGATGCCAATCTGGTTATCAAATCCACCTTGCGCGATCTACACAAAATGGAACAGGTGTTGGCTAAATCATTAGTTTATTGGCGCGCAGGCGAATTAGAAAAATTGGATAAAGAAATGGCCGCTGACATGCGCAAGGAAACCCCGGAGATTTACCAACAATTGTTAATTGCACGCAACCAGGCGTGGTTGCCAAAAATCGAAACCATGTTTGCCTCGCCTGAGGTGGAACTGGTGCTGGTGGGCAGTTTGCATCTCTCCAGTGACGACGGCTTGCTCTCACAATTAAAAAAACGTGGTTACGAAGTTAAACCTTATCAATTAAAAAAATAAATTTTTTAGCAAAAATTTTCGCAAGGAGTTCCTATGTCAGTGCCAGTATCGTTAAACAATTTGCAACGCCAATTGGGCGGCATCACCATATTAAAAAGCATTAATGCACAAGTGCTCCCCGGTCAGGTGATTGCGCTACTCGGTAAAAATGGCGCGGGTAAAACCACGCTGCTGGAGACCATTTTGGGATTTGGCTTTCCCTCCTCGGGGGAGGCCACCTTGTGGAGTGTCAACGCGACAGCGATTGATGGTGAAATAAAACAGCGTTTGGGCTTTGTTCCACAACAAGATGAATTGCTCGCAGGTTTAAATGGTCGCGATCATCTGGAATTGTTTAAAGCCTTTCGCACCACCTGGAATCAACCGCTGGTGGATCGCTTGATCGCAGAGTGGCTAATTCCACTGGATATCAGTATCGTCAAGATGTCGGTCGGCCAGCGGCAAAAATTGTCTATTTTACTCGCACTCGCACACGAACCGGAGTTATTAATTCTCGACGAACCTGTCGCCAGCCTTGACCCAATCGCCCGTCGCCAATTTTTGCAGCAGCTGGTAGAAATTGCCGCAGACGAAAATCGTGCAGTAATTTTTTCGACCCACATCGTCAGCGATGTGGAGCGCGTCGCCAATCAGGTATGGATGCTGCGTGAAGGTGTTCTTGCCTATCAAGGCGGATTGGATGAGCTCAAGGAATCCTTTGCGCGCGTCACGTTGGTCGCCAATCAGGCATTCACCCAAAAGATTAATTGGCCACATCTCATCAAACAAAAAAATAACGGCGACCAAACCCAGCTCACGTTTGAACGTTGGTTGCCAGAAATGGAACAGCAACTTGCGCAGGAATTTGCAGCGCAGGTCCATGTGGAGTTTCTGGGTCTGGAGGATATTTTTCTGGAGTTGAATCAATGAGTGTTGGAAGCACTTATAGCAACAAGGGCGTTGCAATTTTTAAGCTACTATTTCCATCCATCGGTATTCGCTGGATTATGGCGATAATGTTTGCTGCGTTTTTGATTGCATTTTCGTTAACAAAACTGTTGCCGCGGGAGTTGGTCGGGATTGTTGCCGGTGTGGCAGGCTTTCTGCTTTTGATGATCAGTATGGTAGCTATGCCTTCACAAATGGTGGCGTTTGCATCGAGTCGCACGGCCTCTTTTCTCTCGGGGCCGCGCGAAACCTTGCTGGTTGTTTATTTGCTAACTAGTTTGCTTTTTTCGGTGGGGATTTGCTGGTTATGGGATTTGTCGCAGCTTAATCACTTCTCGCCATTCATGTTTTTGGCTGTGTGGCTGACAACATCACTTATATTTCAGGCCAGTGTGTACATATCTATTCGTTGGCCGGTAGTGCATTATTTTCTCTATAGCGGTTACCTGATGCTAGACGATGTTGTTCGCTGGTTGGAAATTTATAATCCGCTCTACATCGCGCTTTGCATACTGATGGCCTGGGTCCTGTTTGCCAGTTGGTGGCTAATGTGGAAGCCTGAAAAATATAAAGTTAACCCGCTTTTTGTTGGAATGCTCGCGCAACAAAAAATGCTGGGAGAGCAACACGCTAATTCATGGTTCTACAGAGCGTCGGCCGCGACCTGGTTGGGGTCACGGCTTGTTGGTATGCCTGATGGTTGGTTCGCTCGCAGCAAGCGTATTTTGCCGCAGCTCGTTTATGTCCCTTTAGGGTTCCTGCCTGGCTATTTTCTTGTGGGTGGGGAATGGCTTAGGAGTATTGCCTTTTTAGGTGTTTTGACTGGCTGCGGAATTGTGGCGCAGGTGCTATTGGTTAACTATGGGTTAAATTTGCGTCGCATTTGGCTTTGCAGTCCGGGAGCCCGAATGGAATTATTTTCGCTGCTACAAAAACATTTTTGGCTAAATGTAATGCCTCTGACGTTATTGCTTATCCTGATAGCGATCTGCGTGTGTTTATTCTGGGGTAGCTGGCAGAGCCTTGAAGCCTGGTGTTATTTTTTGTCCAGTTTATTCCTGTTGCAGTTGCTTGCTTTCCATCTTTATTGGTGGGTGTACCAGCGGACTCAGGCGAGTTTGTTATGGGCAAATCTCTCCTGCCTGGCGTTGTTGTTTTGGTGGTTTTTAATGTCTATAGCCACCGGCTTTTTAATTAAATGGCCTGCGAGTTGGCAGCTTGTTTCCCCTTTATGGATTCTGATTCCTGAAATTATATTGCTGGTGCTGCTTTATAAGCCTGCGCGATCGGGCTTTGCCCGTGTGAATTTTGCGAGGGCTGGATAATGAATAATTCTTCCCTTGGTAATTTTCTGCAGTATGCAGCACTTTTTTTCAAGCTGTTGATGCCGTTCAGTGTGCTGCGTTGGATTTTGGGAATTACCGCCATCCTTTGGTTTTTTTCGGTAATGATGCAGGGAGCAACAGAATGGGATTTTCTGCTGGCAATAGCAGTAGCTGTTACCGCGCTAATCATATTTCTTTTTTTGCTGCTGATTCCCAATCAAGTGATGGCGCTCGCTAGTAGTCGTCCGGTGAGTTTGCTTGGCGATAGCCGCCGTCTGCTATTGAGCTTCATATTTGCATTAGTTGCCGTAGTTAGTTGGGTGCTTTATTGGTTGATCGCCTTTAAAGAGGAGCCGAACGAGGGGCTGTCTTTAATTTTGGTTATTTCGCTGATAGTTTCCCTGCTGCTTCAATCGAGTATTTTTATTTGTAGTCGTTGGCCTAACACCCAAGGTTTTATTTTTGCGTTGAGTGGGGTTTGGGTGAAGATAGGAATTGGGCTTTTAGCGCAAAACCCATTGCTGCTGTTGCTAGGCTGGTTTATGAGTTGGGTTATTTTTTCGCGTTGGTGGCTGCGTTGGCAACCCAAAAGATATCAACCGAATGTACTGGTTGCAGTGATCAATAATTCTCAGCAAGCCGCTATTGCGCGCAACGCAGGTTTTTTATTTCAGGTCGCTAAAGCTGAATCCTGGCTAGATTCCCGCTTTTTGGGTGCATCAGATGGTTGGCGCTCGCGCAGCCAGCCATTGATGTTCGCCTGCATTATTTTTCTGATTGCACCAATTCCTATGTCGCTGCTAATGGGGAGTGATCAATTTCAACGTCTAATATATTCTTCCCTGGTCTTAATGGTAATGTTTTTTGCCGCTTCCGTAGCGCAGGGAATAGCGGGAAATTTTGCGTGTAATCTGCGTCATATTTGGCTTTGCAGTCCCGGTGATCGTCAGAGCATCTTTAACATTGCTTGGAAACTCTATGTGCGCGAAACAGGCATATGCTCACTTGTGTGCATCGGATTGGGGGTTGTTGTTGAACACATTTGGGGGCAGTGGCGCGGAATAGAAATTTGGCTCTGCGCTGCGGTGACACTCTTGCTTATGAATGCGGTTAGTTTTTATCTGGCCTGGTGGGTTTATCTTCGCAGTCAAGGCAGTCTGCTTTGGTGTAACTGGATAGGTGGTCTTGCGGTAATGCTATTGATGATGTTGTTTATGGCAACTGGATTGCAATTTCCATTACCGTTTGATTGGCAGGGTATTTCGATTGCCTTGGTCTGGCTGTTGCTGTTGGTGCTCATTGGGCTGCTTCATAAGCCTGTGCGGTTGGGGTTTGCCCGAGTAAATTTTACGAGGGCAGTATGAGATGAATACCCTTGACGTATTTCTCGCGCAGCACCGGCAAGTTTTCAAGCTGCTATTGATGCCCACAGCGGTGCATCAGAAATTATTTATGCTCAGCCTCTGCGGCGTGGCGCTAATCCCGATAGCAATTTTGTTAAATGCCTACGAGTTTAGTTTATTGCTGGCCTGCGCAATTTTTTCGTGGTCAATATTTGGGGTTCTGGTTTTTCACGGGCAAGTTTGTGCGCTGGCCAATAATCCCCAGCTGCGTTTTTTGCCGGGGATAAAACAAAAAATATTGCAACAATTTTTTGCAGCAGTACTTGTTGTAGCCGCGCTCTTGTGGCTGGGTGAATGGATGCTGCTGCAAACGCCAGTGTTGGGTTTTGCGGGGGCGTTGATCATCAGCTTTTTTGCGAATAGTTTGCTGTTATTGGCCGCACGCCTCTGGCCGATTATGTTGCCGATCTGCTGGATTTTTCTGGCATTAAAATTTGATGTGTGGCGCGCACTAGCGATGGAGCATACAGCGTTGCTATTGGGCGTGACAGCTGTTGGTGTGCCGGCGTTGATTATTTACTGGAATAAATTATTACCTATACACTCGTATCAAAATCCGGTGTTGTCGCTGGTGGATGGCGTCCGTTATTGGCAATTGTTTTATCAGCGCTACCTTACTTTTTTTAATCTATTGCACTGGTCTGCGCGCAGCCTGCAGGGCAGTGTATTAGCGGGGCGGGCGGATAATCCCTGGCGCTACTTTTGGGTGTGGTTTTTATCGCTACTATTTGCCGCGATTCTTGGTGCCGCGATAAAGATGAATGATGAGTGGCTGCAACAATTGTTACTGGAGTATGGCATTGCAGTGATATTTGCAGTTTATATGCTCGATGCCAGTTGGCGTGTTGCCGTGCAATTTTATTCCAATCTCGGCCGGCTCTGGCTCCATTTTTCCGGTGATCGTATTGCGCTGCTGCGTCATCTTGAATTGCGTAGTCTACGAATCGTATGGTTAAAAGGCGTTGCTGGTGGTGTAGTGGTATTGGTGATGCTGGCGCTATTGCAACCGGCGCTGCTCGCAAGTGTACATTTTTTGTTAGATGCCTGTTCCCTGCTGGTCTGCCTGTGGTTTCTCCAAGCGGCATTATTTTATGTGTCGCTGTTTATCTATTGCCGCACTGAGGCCGATAAAGTCTGGTTGAGCACCTTTATGTCTATCGCAGTAATGGCGTTGATTTTTATTGCCGCATTCTCGGCTGGTTTGGTGGCCAATCAAGTGGTGAGCTTGAATTTATTATGGCTGCTGGCGCACGCGTGCCTGATATTGATTGCATGGTATTGGCGGATGCGCGTGTATCAAGTGTGGGGCAAATGCTCGCTGGTTAAGCGGGGTGCCCATGTTTAGTTTAAATCCCCAATCCGGCATTCCTATTTATCGCCAGCTCGCTGAACAAGTGCGGCGTATGGTCGCCGGCGGTCAATTAAAAGAGGGCGATGAATTGCCTTCGGTGCGCGAGTTAGCGTTGGAGCATGCGGTGAATCCCATGACCATA
>DATIGS010000190.1:0-4135 GCA_035481425.1 Cellvibrio sp.
GGCCCGAGCCGGGTCATGGCGGCCATGAAAAACAACATCGCAACGACCGCCACCACCACGCCCTGATAGAACGCCTGCAAGATAATGTCTTGCATCGGCGCAGCCATAATCGCCTTGGGCAACAAGAGCAGGTAAACCGGCAGGTAGATAAGCGCGGCCAGCAATGCACTGCCAATCGCCGTTTCCCACGCGCCCAGGCCTGAGCGTTTGGCGAGGATGGTATACAGCGCCCAGATCAGCGAGGACACCACCAGCAACACATCGCCCGGCAATGTATTTTCGGTGCGACCAAAAATATCCACCCCCAGGCAAACCATGCTCAGCGCAATCACCGGCAGGGCGATATATAGCTGGCGGCGCAGCGGCTCTTTCAATATCAACAGCGCCATCAGCGGCACAAAAAACGGCAAGAGTCCGGAGATAAGTACCGCGCCATGGGCCGCAGGTGCATGCTTGAACGCGAAATACACTGCCATCGAATAGGCGATGCCGCCGCTCAGCGCGAGCGACAGCACCTTGGTATTAAACAGCGGCACCCGTTTCCAAAACCACCAGACGGGTAAAAGGATCAATGAAGCGGTACCCAGGCGCAGGGCGGCGATATCAAAAGCGTTTAAGGCACTGGTGCCACCGATGCGTGATACCAGCACAAAACCAGACCAGATCAATACCGCGCCAGCAGCGAAAAAATAGCCGCTTTTAGATGAAGGGGTGTGCATGGATGACTCGATAGAATAATCAGTGGAGGTTCAACTCATAACCTATATCGCCTAGATGCCGCTGCTCGGTTTCCAGGTCGGCGTGGGTAAGCGGATGGGCATCCAGCCATTTGCCGGGCAGGCTTAAGCCGATTTTTTTGCCGTCTACCTTGATGCTGATTGAGGGCAGGCCGTCCTTTATTTTGCCGCGATGAAAAATAACCGACACGCGCAACAAAATCGCGAGCCGCACCAGATCGGTGTTGTCGAGCGGAAAACTTTTGGAGGGAAAACGTTTGCGGTGGGCGAGCACCAGCGCGGCAAGCTGGGTTTGCTCGGCGCGCGAGCAACCCGCGAGATCGACGTTTTGCACTATATAGGCCGAGTGTTTGTGATAGTCGTTGTGCGCGATATCCAATCCAACTTGGTACAAGCGCGCCGCCCAACCGAGCAACTTGCTTGCATCTTCAGCGGTCAATCGCCAACCCTGCGCCACTTGATGCAGTAACGCAAACGCGGTTTTTTCCACCGCTTTGGCTTTATCCATATTCACGTGAAAGCGCATGGCAAGGGCATCGACGCTCGCCTGGCGGATATCGTGATTTTCCAAACGGCCCTTTTGGTCAAACAGCAGGCCTTCGCGCAGCGCCCAATCGGCGGCCTCCATTTGCTTGAGTTCAAGCGCATCAAAGAGCGCGCTCAATACTATGACCCCGCCGAGGAATACCGGTTGGCGATCCTCTGACAAGCCATCGATTTGCGCGTCCAACTTGCCGTGCCTGATATAGATGGCGAGAATTTTTTCGAGCGATTCGAGCGTGATAGTGCCGTCGCTCCAGCCATTGGCCTCGCAGACTTTGGCCACCGCCTTGATACTGCCTGACGCGCCCAATACTTGCTGCCAGCCGGCTTGTAAAAATTCGTCTTTCACCGGCTCCAACTCTTGCAGGCAAGCAATCAGCGCTTTGGTAATTTGCTTTTCGCTGACCTTGCCATCCATAAAGAATTTTTTGGTGATAGAGATACAGCCCATGCTCAGGCTTTCTTTCAGCGTCGGCTGCATACCCTTGCCGATAATCACCTCGGTACTGCCGCCGCCAATGTCCATCACTATGCGATTGTCGCCGTCCGGCGCTATATCGTGAGCCACGCCTATATAAATCAAGCGCGCTTCTTCATCGCCGGAAATAATTTCCACCGGATGCCCGAGGCGCTTTTCCGCCTCCGCGAGAAACGGGCCGGAATCTTTCAGGTTGCGCAGGGTTTTGGTGCCGACAATGCGCACACTGCGCGAAGGGTAACCGCGCAAACACTCGCCAAACCGCTCCAGGCACGCCAGCGCCCGCTCGCGCGCTTCATCGCTCAGGCTCAGGTCATCTTGCAGGCCAAAACCCAAACGCACCGGCTCGCGCAACCGGTCGAGCAGGGTGAGCTGGCCATTGTCCCAACGCGCCACAATCATATGGAAACTGTTGGAGCCAAGGTCAATCGCAGCTATATGGCTGGCGTGGTGACTGGTAGAGGAGAGATTAAACATGCAAAAGGTTCCAAAGCGGTCGGCAGAATTGATTATGCGAAAGATTGGCGATAATACAATGACAAATTTGCCGCCCGGTCGCCCTCGCGCCGACAGCGCCGGGAAACGGAAATTATAAAAATCGCAGCAATAAAAAAGGCAACCAGGTTAGTGGTTGCCTTTTAATCGCTCACCGAGGCTGGATTAATTCACAACTTCCGGCTTTTCTGCCTGCGCTTGCGCCGCTTGCTGCTGCGCTGCGGAAATGGCTTGTACAAATACTGCGTCAAAATTGATTGGGGCAAGCATCAGCGGTGGGAAGCTGCCGCGACCGAGGATGCTGTCAACCGCCTCACGCGCGTACGGAAACAGGATTTGCGGGCAGGCGGTGTTGATCAGTTGGGTGATCGCCGGGCCTTCAATACCGGCAATCGCAAACAGGCCGGCTTGTTTCACTTCCACCAAAAACACCGCGCGATCTTCAAAACGTGCGGTAATGGTGAGCAGCAAAACCACTTCAAACAGGCCTTCTTCAACCTGGTTGGCCTGGATGTTTAAATCCTGCTGGATATTCGGCTTGTAGGCTTTGGTAAATGCCTCCGGGCCCATTGGGGTTTCGAAGGAAAGATCCTTCAAATAAATGCGCTGGATTGCAAACATCGGGGCGCCAGCAGCGGTTTGGCCAGCATCTTGTTGGTTATTTTGTTCTGACATAATGAACTCGACTTGACGGATTTATGAAGAATGAATTGGCATAGCTTGTTTAAAAGATGCCATTGTTTAACAGATGTCTAAGGCTGGGCCAAAAGTGCATCCAATTTACCGGCTTTATCCAGCGCCCACAGATCGGTAAAACCACCGACATGCTGCTCGCCGATCCAGATTTGCGGGACGGTACGCTGGCCGCTTTTGGCCATCATTTCCTGGCGCAACTGCGGTTGGCTATCGACGCGAATTTCTTCCACGGCAACACCCTTTTGCGCCAGCAATTTCTTGGCATTGACGCAATAAGGACAAACTGCGGTGGTGTACATCAATACGCGTGCCATAACAGCCTCCAAAATAACAATTACTGCGCCAACGATACTGCTCTAATACGTGCCTCTCGGCTATTTACCTTTAACCAAAGGCAAACTCTGCGACTGCCACTCCACTATGCCGCCGCCTAAACGACGCACTTCATAGCCTTCTTTGCCGAGGAAACGCCCGACTGCACCGGCGTGCTGGCCGAGTTTGTCGACAAGGATGATGGTTTTGCCTTTGTAACTTGCGACCTCGGTCGATTCTTTACTGAGCTTGGCGTAAGGGATATTCACTGCGCCCACGATATGACCGGTCTTGAATTCCGCGCTCTCACGCAAATCCACCACTACCGCGTTGCCCTCGTTCACCAACCGGGTGACTTCGTGGGGCGATACCGGGCGGCCACTTTTAATACGGTCGCGCCAGACATAAAAGTAAATCAACACAATCAGGATGGTGACCAGCAGCCACTCTTGGGAAACGAATGCAAAAAAATCCACGATACTTGCCTTTTAATGGTTTGCGGTAGGGAGATTCAGACCACCCGACAGCGCTAGTGGGACAAAAGTGGGGGCAGGCACGGGGATTTCAATGCAAGCCGCCGTAAACTTTTCCGGCGCGGGCGATATGGCGGCGAAGTATACACGATTGGTTGTGAGCTTAAGGCGCCATTGATAAGCGGGAACCAGCGCCGCGATAAGCATGGTTAATCGGCCCAATAGTCGCCTGATTGGCTATCAAGTTAGGTTTCTACATAGAGTTACTTCGCTCAACCCGCTAGAATGCCACTCATTCTCGGGCGCTTGCCCGAACCATCACCTTGTATGCCGGTGCGGCCACGAGCGGCAGCCAGCTGCAACCAATTCATGTTCATCCGACATTGGAAGCGATTTATGAG
>DATIGS010000191.1:0-2054 GCA_035481425.1 Cellvibrio sp.
TTTAACAGCTTAATTATTTACGCCATACACCTGTGTACACAGAACCGCAGTACCACCAGCCGTGCAGGTAGAAACCCTGGCTAGACAAAGTAGCTTGCTTGTTGTTGAAGGTAGCCAGGTTCATGCCGTGGTAGGCAACCCAGGCACCTTGCGATGGAACCCAGCTGGTGTTGTAGATCTGGCCGTTGTCGGTGCAGGCATAGGTGTTAGGCATTTCACCGGAATCAGCAAAGTGGTTGAACCAGGATTGCATACGCTCATCGGGAATATTATTGACCGTCCAGTTGCCCACTGAATGCGGCGCCCACACCATCACTTCACCGGTTGGCAATGCATTGCCACTCAACAGATTCCAGGTGGCATTTACCGATGCGGTTTGATTGGCAAAGGACGTGGTTTGGCCGTGGTCGAATTTCAACTTCACTGCGCTACCGCCCGGGGTTTGCACATGCACATGCAAATGTGGGCCTGATGAGTTACCCACGTTACCAACCAGACCTAGCACCTGCCCCTTGGTAATACGCGCTCCGCCGCTCACCGCGCCGTCAGCATTCAGCACATAGCCCGGTTTCGCAGTTGAGCTGTAGGTTGCGGTCTTGGGGCAGAGATTGCTTGGGATCGAGCCGGGTTGTGCATGGGCATAGAGAGCGTAGTTGCCATCATCTTGCAGCACATACAAGTAATTGCCTGCGTAAGAGATATAACCTTCACCAACTTTTGCATGGTTGGAACCAGGTGTGTTTTGCGGAGCATTGCGCCAGCAATTCACTACAACGCCGTCGTCCATTGCGCGAATTTTTGCACCATAGACTATGTAGCTGGAGTTGAGGTTGGTTGCGGATGAATCAGTCTTTAACTGCGACCATTTACCACTGCCAACATGGCGGCGAGCAACTATATCCAAGGCTTCTGCCTGTGAGCCGCCCGACCAATGGGTATTGGTGGTGTAGCGATAATTTAAGTTGATGTCATCGGCGCGTAGGGGGAATTCCCCTGCAGAAGCAGCGACAGAAGCTAACACAGCGGAAGCCGCAATTAATGAACGAGTAAATCCATGAAGTGCTTTCATTTTAAATTTCCTTTTTAAAAAAATGAGTGAGTGTTTAGTAACGCATAAAAAGCATAACGGGTACCATCGAACAAGGCTGTGAAATATTCACTAAGCAAAGTAGTAAAACGTCCCTTGCACAGCGACGACATCCATGTTGCTTGTTCATGTGGCCATATTACGGAGGGATATTGTCAGGAGTTTGTCGAGCGCGGGGAGATTTGTGTCAATTGTGTCAGCGGTGCCCAAACGCTAGCTGGCATTGGGCACATAGACATAACCGACCGAGCGTACAGTTTTAATAGTGGCGGGTTTATCCGGATCGATTTCGATTTTTTTGCGCATGCGCGTGATGCGGCTATCGATGGAACGATCAAAAGGATCGGCATCCGTTTTATGCGCTAGCTCCAATAAATAATCGCGCGATAAAGGGCGATTGGGATTGGCGAG
Source organism: Cellvibrio sp. (assembly GCA_035481425.1). Taxonomy (GTDB): domain Bacteria; phylum Pseudomonadota; class Gammaproteobacteria; order Pseudomonadales; family Cellvibrionaceae; genus Cellvibrio. Next base: position 1,499 of record DATIGS010000191.1, read on the forward strand.
AAATACCATCAACAAATCGTATTCCATGGCCGTGAGCGGCACCTCACTATCGCCCTCCCACAATTTGTGCGCTTCAACATCCAACAAACATTTGCCAATTTTTTTGCGCGCGTCCTGCACTGGTTGTGCATTCGCAGGCGCCTCATTTTGGGTGCGGCGCAACACACTGCGCACGCGCGCCAACAATGCGCGCAAATCAAAGGGCTTGCCGACATAATCGTCCGCACCCATTTCCAGGCCGACTACCATATCCACCTGCCCGGCCGATGCGGTGACCATAATAATTCCGGCGCTTGTATGCTCGCGCAAATAACGCGTGAGCGTCAGGCCATCTTCACCGGGCATATTTAAATCCAGCAACACAATATGCGGTGTAAATTCCGGCAGGATTTTTTTTAACTCTTGTCCATTCACTGCAATCCTGACCGCGAACCCTTGCATTTCAAAATAATCGGCGAGGGTTTCGGCAATGTCGATTTCATCATCGACCACAATCATTTGGTATTGAGTGCTCATGTTGTTCACTTGCTGCTGTTTATTGGAGATGACTTACTAA
>DATIGS010000192.1:0-29393 GCA_035481425.1 Cellvibrio sp.
GCGCCATGGGCGGGCGGCATGGAATAAATCGCGCGCGCTACGTTCAGCAATTGGCTAAAACCCGCATCGGCCTGCGTGCTATCGGCAAATACCAAACTCAAGCTGGCCGCACGCTCGCGGTACAGGCCGAAGTTCTTGGAGAAAGAGTTGGCCACGATCATTTCCGGTACGCGATTGGCCAGCATGCGCAGGCCATAGGCGTCTTCTTCCAGACCTTCACCAAACCCCTGGTAGGCCATATCGACAAACGGGATTATGCCGCGCTCAACCAGCACATCGGCCACTTGATCCCACTGGGCGCGGGTCAAATCGGCACCGCTGGGGTTGTGGCAGCAGGCGTGCAGCAATACCAAATCACCGCGCGGAATTTCCTTAATGGTGTCGAGCATCGCATTGAAGTTCAGCGAGTGACTGGCGTAGTCGTAGTAAGGATATTCACGCAATTTCAAACCGGCACTGCCCAATAGCGGCACATGGTTGGCCCAGGTTGGGGTGCTCACCCATAAATTGGCACCGGGCTTGGCGCGCTGGATCAGCTCTGCCGCCACGCGCAATGCGCCACAGCCACCGGGTGCTTGCACCGTGCGCACACGCCCGGCCGCAACGGCAGCATGATCCGCACCAAACACCAAACGGGTAGACACTTCGTTGGCGCCGGGAACGCCAGCAGGCGGGGTATAAGCCTTGGTGATATCGCGGGCAATGCGCAGTTTTTCCGCCTCGGCCACTGCTTTCATAATCGGGGTGACGCCGGCATCGTTCTTGTACACACCAACCCCTAAATCCACCTTGTTCGGATTAGTGTCATTGGCGTAGGCGATACTCAACCCCAGGATCGGGTCGTTAGGCAGCAGGGGCAGGACTTCAAACATGGTAGGCTCCGGATTCACACAGGGTAAAAAGACGGGAAAATCGGGGCGCGATTATACGCCGGGTTGATGTCGATGCCAGCAAAATCCCCCGGCGAATATGGTAAGTTGCACGCCCTCAGCAGAAAGGAAAACCTATGACTTTTGATTGGCAAATAACCCCGCCCAACCGCGACCAGATTTCCGACATCCAGGAGCGCATCGACCAAAAAACCAAACCACCGGGCGCACTGGGCCAACTGGAGCAGCTCGCACTGCAAATCGCATTGGTACAAGCGCAAAAACGCCTGAGCATTGAGCGCCCGCTGATGCTGGTGTTCGCCGCCGACCATGGGATTGCCGAAGAGGGAGTCAGCATCGCCAACAGCCGTGTCACCCAGCAAATGGTATTGAATTTTCTAGCGGGCGGCGCGGCGATCAATTGTTTCTGCCGCACCAACCACATTCCCCTCAAAGTAATCGACGCGGGTATCAAACACGAAATCAATCCCGCGCCCTCCGCATTGATTTTGCAGCGCATCGCCGCCGGTACACGCAACTTTGCCTATGAACCCGCAATGACCGAACAGCAAATGCAGCAAGCGCTGATGCTGGGCAAAACATTCGCCGAAGCGGAAATTGCTGCAGGTTCAAACCTGCTGGCGTTTGGCGAAATGGGGATTGGCAATAGCAGCTCAGCCGCCGCCATACTCGCGGCGATTAGCGGCGAACCGGTCGAGCGCTGCGTAGGCCTGGGTACAGGTATTGATGCTCAACAGCTCGCGAAAAAAATCGCACTGGTGACGCAGGGTGTAGCGCGCGTTACCGATAAATCGCCCTACAAGATTCTGGCCGAACTGGGCGGATTTGAAATTGCGCAAATCTGCGGCGCTATGCTCGCCACGGCGCAAGCGGGCCGCTTGATTGTGGTGGATGGATTTATTGTCAGCGCTGCTGCGCTCATTGCGGTAAACATTAATCCCCACGCGCGCGACTATATGATCTTCGCGCACGAATCCGATGAGGCCGGCCATCAACTTATGTTGCAGTTACTCGATGCACAGCCTTTATTAAATTTAGGCTTGCGTTTGGGTGAAGGTACAGGCGCGGCGTTGGCATTACCGCTCATCCAGGCTGCTGTGAGTTTCTACAACCAAATGGCCTCTTTCGAGGCAGCAGGGATAAAAGTGTGAAAGCCCAGCTGAATTTGTTTTTTCTCGCACTGGGATTTTTTAGCCGCATTCCCATGCCCGCCTGGGTGGATTACTCACCGGAAAAACTCAATCATTCCAGCCGTTATTTAACGCTGGTCGGTTGGTTGCTGGGCGCACTGGTTGCGACAGCATTTTTTTGCGCAACCAAAATATTTCCCGAAACCATTAGCCTCTGGTTAGCGATGGGTTTTAGCTTGCTGCTCACCGGCGCTTTTCATGAAGATGGTTTAGCCGATACCGCCGATGGCTTCGGCGGCGCTTTTGCGCGCGACAAAAAACTCGCAATCATGAAAGACAGCCGCATAGGCACCTATGGCGCGACCGCGCTGTTAATGGCGCTGCTCGGCAAATATTTATTGCTGATTGAAAACACCGACATACTGCTGGCATTGCTGATTGCTTATCCGCTCTCGCGCGCAACGGCTGTCAGTTTAATTGCCGATATGCCTTACGTCAGCGATGCGGATACCAGCAAGAGCAAACCGCTCGCCAACCAGATGCGCATGAGTGATCTGGCGATTTTATTAATCACCACCCTGCCTGCCTTTTTTTTATTATCGCTGGAAGAAACCGCCGTGGTTTTCGCGAGCCTTTTATTAATTCGCACACTGGCAAAATTGTATTTACATAAACAAATTGGTGGCTACACCGGCGATACACTTGGCGCGGTACAACAAATCAGTGAGTTATGCGTTTACGGAGTGTTGCTCGCATTATGATTACGCTCGTCCTCGGCGGCGCCCGCTCCGGCAAATCGCGCCATGCAGAAAAACTTGCCGCCGCCACGCAAAAGCCGGTGCTCTATATTGCTACAGCGACTGCATCGGACGCAGAGATGGCCGCGCGTATCGCGCATCACCAGCAACAGCGCCCGGCAGATTGGACACTGTGTGAATGTCCGTTGGATTTAATTGCCAGACTCGCCGAAGAAGCACAAAAGCCACACACCATTTTGGTCGACTGTTTAACGCTCTGGTTAAACAACCAATTGTTCCATTTTCCGGCGCAAGATTTTTCTGAACTGTTTGATGATCTGGTGAAGAAATTGGAAGCCGCTGAGGCAGATATTATTTTCGTCGCCAATGAAGTGGGCCTCGGCATTATTCCGCTCGGCGAAATTAGCCGCACCTTCGTCGATGAAGCCGGCCGGTTAAACCAACGCATCGCACAAGTGGCTGACAATGTTTTATTTATCGCAGCCGGATTACCCCTTGCCTTAAAGGGAAGCGTTGAATTAAAAGGTAAAACAGCGTGAGCAAGCGCTTTATCACCCTGCTGCGCCACGGCAAAGTCGATGGCCCCGCTGCGCTTTACGGCCACACCGACATCACCTTGAGCGCGCAGGGAAATACTGATTTATTTACTGCGATTACCACTGTTCAGCAGCAGCGGCCGATCACCCATATCATTAGTTCACCACTGATTCGCTGCGCGCAGCCTGCACAAGAATTTGCCGAGGCTACGCAATTGCCGCTGCAAATTATTGATGATCTGAAAGAAATGTTTTTTGGTCACTGGGACGGCATTGCGTTTGACCAATTTGATGAAGCCCACTGGCCGGCGCTGCACCAGTTCTGGGACGCACCTGCAAGCGCCCATGCGCCCGCAGGCGAGACCCTGCAACAATTTGTTGCACGCGTTATGCGCGGCTGGGATCTTATTGCAAACAATACTGATGCAGAACATCAGCTGGTCATCTGCCACGGGGGAGTAATACGGATTATTATCGCGCTGGTGTTAAATCTGGATTGGCGTAATGCCGCCCTGTTTAAACAATTGCATATTGATTACGCCAGCCACACCCGTATCGAGTTTGGCGATATGGCAAACTCGCTGCCCATTATTAAGTGGATTGGCGTTATCAAAGAATAGCGCTAGCCTTTATCACATTATTTACACTCTTCGCATTCTGCATTTTATATTCGGCACTTTATATTCGGCATTTAATGCAGAGACTGTTTCCATTACTGATTTACCGAGATTTTTCGTGAGCATCCCAAGCGATACACCACAACCACTGCCTAACCATAATGAAAGCCTCGTTGCGCGAACCTTGCACGAATGGCAACAACTCGCGCGCCTGGGTGCGCCGATTTTTATTGCCCAATTGGCGCAAATGGCCAACGGAGTCATCGATACCGTAATGGCCGGGCATGCCAGTGCAGAAGATCTGGCCGGTGTAGGCATAGGTACGAGTTTCTGGGTACCCGTCTTATTATTTTTTGTGGGTGTATTGGGGGCATTACAACCCACCATTTCAGGCCATCGCGGTGCGGGCGATTTGCACAAAATTATGCCCACAACCTGGCAGGGAATTTACATTGCATTGGCCGCCATGGTGTTAATGATTTTATTGCTGGTTAACACCCAACCCGTGCTCACTCTTTTAAAGTTAGATGCGCCCACTGCGCACATCGCCGATGGGTATCTCGATGCATTTGCCTGGGGGATTCCAGCACTGTTATTAATGCTCGCCTTACGCGGCTTAACCGATGGCCTCGGGCACACGCGGGTGATTATGGTGTTTTCGTTAGTCAGCACCTTATTAAACTTGCCGCTCAATTATATTTTTATTTATGGTTTTGATTTTATGGTTTTCCAACTGCCCGCAATGGGCGGCATTGGTTGTGGCTGGGCCACCAGCATTGCCAATTGGATCGCCGTTCTCTCCCTGCTGATTTATTTAAATCGCAGCAACACCTACAAAAATTTCCATCTAATAGATAATTGGACAGCATTCAACAAACAGGAAGTGTCAAGCCTGTTAAAACTCGGTTTGCCGATTGGCTTCACGCTCTTTATTGAAGTTAGTATGTTTTGCATGATCGCATTATTTTTGGCACCGCTGGGAGCTACCACAGTAGCAGGCCACCAGATTGTATTAAACGCGACTTCCGTGTTTTTTATGCTCCCGCTCAGCTTGGGCATGGCCATCACCTTGCGTGTAAGCTTTTTAGTCGGCGCAGAAGATTACGACGAAGCACGCCTGTTAGCACGCAGCTCTTTACTGCTCGCCATTGGAATCAGTTGCATCAATGCGCCCATTTTATTTTTTGGTCGAGACTGGCTGGCAAGCCTTTATACCTCTGATGCTGCTGTATTAATAATCGCGGCACAATTATTTATGCTCAGCGCGTTTTTCCAAATTGTGGACGTTATTCAAGTCACCATGATCAATGTACAGCGCGGCTATAAAGATACAAAAATCCCCATGTTGATCATGCTGCTCTCCTTCTGGGGAATTTGTTTACCGCTCGGCTATGTACTGACTTTTAAAGATTGGTTAGGCGCACCCATGGGCGCACCAGGATTTTGGACAGCATTAATCGCAGGATTAAGTTGCGCGGCTTTATTGTTAACCATACGCATGTTCCGCTTTCGCGCTGCATCGGTGCAATAAAAAACGGGCAGCCGAGCTGCCCGTTTTGTTCGTTACCATTCAAATTTAAAAATGCGCGTTAAGCCCGATAAAGCCCGAGCGCCCGACAGGATCATAAGTGGCGGGATAAGTATTACCACTGTTCTCCGCCGTGCCGCCATATTCGTTACCCACAATCGGCGGTTTCTCATCCATCAAGTTATTAATCCCCGCGCGCAATTCAATTTGCTCGGTTAATGCATAGCTCGCAAACAAATCAAAATAGTTATACGAATCTATGTTTGGCACCGCGTAGTCACTCGCGTCCGCTACGCCGAGCGCGACGGCATCCTGGGTTAAATCATCAATGTATTGCCAACGCAAACTGAGTGTCAGTGCCTCCAGTGACCAGGTCAGTGTTTGCACTATGCGCCATTCAGGGTCGGGCCGCACACAGGTTTTACCGACGAGGCCAACACAATCTACCGAGGGGAAAAGGTCCGCATCCTGCTGCACATTTTCCATTACATGAACCGCGTTCAGGTTGTAATCCAATGTGCCGTAGGACGATAGATCAAAACCATAATCCATGGTGATGTCCACGCCTTTGGTACTGCGTTTACCCGCATTGATTTTGGAAGCATCGATGCCGGTCTCAGCACCCGACAACAGGGTCCCCGTCAATGGGCTGCGATGCATGCGCGAGCAAAATTCTCCATCGGCATCCTTATCCAACACATAACATCCATCCATAATATTTTGTTCGGAAAGCGTGAGAATCACATTCTCGATTTCAATATCGTAGTAATCCACCGAGAACGTAAATGGCACTGTCTCTGCGCTATAGACGACACCGACAGTGAGTGTGTCTGCTTCTTCCGGTGTCAGCTCCGGATTTCCGCCGAGGAAATTATTGGTCTGCCCGGCGGAGATACTATTGAAGTCGCCCACATTGCCAGCAGGTACACCGGTCGCTTCACAGAGCGCTACCAGCGATGGATCATTAAGTGCTTCCGGTTCCGCGCAATAATCTACGTTGAGGTCGCCAGTGGATGAGGTGAGCGGCAAACCAATTTCCGCCAGGTTGGGAGCACGCACCGCATGCTGGAACAGCGAGCGAAAACGCACGCTGTCATTCACTGCCCACTCGCCACCAAATTTATAACTGGTGTTATCAAATGAATTGGTGGAGGTATCGCCGATCACCACTTCGTTTTCATAATCAGCAAAACGCACGGCGGCTTCCAACGCAATTGTTTTAGCGAAGGACACATCTTCCACCAACGGCATGCGCACTTCGGCAAACAATTCGCTCGCATTTAAACTGGCATCAACCGGTGATGAACCACCAAAGCCTACCGAGTTTGCCGTCACCAGATTTTGGTCCGGCATGTTCTTGGCTTTTTCTTCGCGATATTCAAAGCCCGCCGCAAATTCAATGGGATTGGTTGCCGACGGAATTGTCAGCCCGATTGGCCCGGAGATAGACGCACCTGCTACAAGCTGATCGGTTTTATTATTTTCATTCAAATTAAAGCGAATGAAATCGGCCATTTCCGGGGTGATGGTATCGGGACCAAAATAATCCACTGGTACGCATCCGCCACTGGGATCCATACAGACAATTTCACCAGTGTCAGGATCTGTTACTGCCTGCATGCTCTGATACGATTTGTTGTAGTCCACATCATTGAGGAAATTTTGCGTGCGCGAGGTTCGCCCTTTTTGCGCGAAGACTTCCCACTCATAATTTTCAAACAGGGTTCCGCGCAAGCCAGCGACAAATTGCATAGTAGTATTTTCATAAAGCGAATCGCGTGTGCCCAATTCGTTAAGACGGCGACCGAAGAGGATATCGACCATGCCATCGTTTTGTGCAGCGCCCTCCTCTGCGCCATCCAGCCCGGCAAATATCACCTGATCCTGCGCGCTCAAAAACGCGTTATCGACATTCAATGAGTAAGGGAAAAAGAACGTGCCGGTTGGCGCGATGATGGTGTCCACCCGGCTATTGGCGAATGAAAAGCGCGAGAAAAATTCTGTGGTGTCGGTAATATCGTAATCGCCGATTACCGTTGCCGTGTATTTTTCCTGCGGCGCAACCAACAAGTTGTAAGGATTGAAGTTAAATAATTGCACATCGTCGGTGAGGTTGCCGTTATCGTCAAATTGCACGCCTGTGTCGGTGCCCACACCAAATGCCGGAATATCAACCGTGGTATAAATTGTTCCGTTGGGATGGGTTTCACTACCGCCCGGCTCGAGCATATTATCGAGCGAATATTCGGAGTAAGCCCGATCACCTTGATAAAGCGCATCTTGTTTGCTGTAAGACAAACTGGCCACCACATTGCCTTTGCCCTCGGCCAGATTTCCGCCAAAGGTCAAACTGAAATCATCGCGCTTGGCATCGCCTTCAAAACTGGCGTTGGTCGCAAAATCAAATTCCACACCGCTAAAATCTTTTTTCATCACAAAATTAACCACGCCGCCGATAGCATCCGAACCGTACACAGCGGACGCACCACCAGTGACAACTTCCACGCGTTCGATTAACGCGGTCGGAATCATGGAGAGATCGACAAAGCCTTGGTAATCATAGGGAGTGAAGCGTTTACCATCGACCAATACCAAGGTGCGCTCTTCGCCCAGGTTGCGCAGGTCGACCGTTGCTGCACCATCGTTGCCATTATTGGTATTGCCGCCAACGGCGGGAACAAAGCGCGGATCATCGCGCAAAAAAGCTTCCGGATTGATGGTATTGGTCATTCGCAAATCGACCGCATCGACAATGGCAATTGCGCTATTGGAGGTTAAATCGGGCCGCTTGATGCGCGAACCTGTAACCAATAACTCTTCAACATTGTTATCGGCAGAATTGTTATCGGCCGACGTTTGCGCGTAGCCAGGAGTAATTCCCCCCAATAGCCAACCTGCAAGCCCAAAGGTAACCAATTGCACGCTCGTTGATAGCTGACGTTTTTTGTTCATCATTTCCCCCCAAGATGGCCGATTAAAAAATTAATTACATCCCCGTAAAAAATGCCTGCGTCGCCTCAAATCACCAGAACGACAAACAGACCATCGCGCAACACCACAACTTTTATTTCATCAAAAAAATAGAGCGACTTAGGTCATCGATAAATTTTTTTCTAAATGCGGAATTCATGCCAATTAGCAAAAAATAACGGCAACGCACAATTGGTTATTGCTTTTTGAGTAGCAGCTCAAGGTTATTCACCAAAACAAACCGCTAATAAAGAAAAGAAATCTATGTAGAGGTGGTGGATCAATAGCCACTATTGTTTTTTAGCGTAGTCGACATTTTGAAAATGCACCAAAAAGGCATTCAACAAATGCTCAACTAAAAAGATTAAGAGTTAAAAATGTGCACCAATAGACTTTTGTCCGGAGGAAATCGATAACCCGGGCGATTATCGATTTGGTGCACATTGGAATACTAATGCAATTACCAGCCGCAGGCCTGCCCTTTGTTTTGTTCATCCAGCCAGGCCTTTAGCGGAGCGAAATAATCCAATATTGCCGATGCATCCATTGCGCGCGTGCCAATGGATTCTTGCAAAATATCCTGCCAGGGTTTGCTTGCACCCGCCGCTAACATGGCCTGCAATTTTGCCCCGGCATCTTTATTGTTGTAGATAGAACATTCATGCAAGGGTCCTTTAAAACCAGCGGCGTCGCATAAAGCCTTGTGAAATTGGAATTGCAAAATATGCGCAATGAAATAGCGGGTGTAAGGAACATTCGCGGCAATATGGTATTTTGCGCCCGCATCAAAATCGTCTTCTGTGCGTGGCACAGGTGCGCTTATACCTTGGTATTGGGTGCGCAATTCCCACCAGGCCTTGTTGTAATCTTCCGGTTTAATTTCACCGGAGTAAACTTTCCAGCGCCATTGGTCAATTAATTTTCCGAAAGGTAAAAAGGCTACTTTGCCCAATGCCAATTTCATTTGTTGGTTGATAACTGACTGCTCATTATTTTCAACCTTGTCGATCAAACCTATGGCTTTTAAATAGCTGGGAGTGATGGACAATACAATGGTGTCGCCGATGGCTTCATGGAAGCCGTCATTAGCGCCATTTTGAAATAACATGGGTTGTTTGTTGTAGGCGAGGTCGTAATAAATATGGCCAAGTTCGTGATGGATGGTTTCGAATTCCTCCGCATTCGGCTCTACGCATTGTTTGATGCGCACATCTTCTTTCGCATCCATCGTCCATGCACTTGCATGGCATACCACTTCGCGATCGCGCGGTTTGGTCAGCATGGAATTTTTCCAGAAACTATCCGGTAATGAACGCAAACCGAGCGAGGTAAAAAAGTTTTCCGCAATTTTGGTAATTGCCACTGCATCCTTGTTTTGCTTTACCAACGCAGCCGTTACATCCAGGTTGCCGACGCCAGGATAAGGCTCAACCAAATCGTAAATAGCATCCCACTGCTGGCTCCACATATTGCCAAGCAAATGCGCGGGAATAGGTTTGTCGAGCGGGACTTTATCAGCACCATATTGTTTGGATAAATCCGTGCGCACCTTGCAATGCAGCGCTTTATAAAGCGGTTCAACTTGTTGCCACAAACGCTCTACATCGGCTTCAAATTCTGCAGCGGGCATATCGTAGCCCGATTTCCATGACGCGCCCAAATCACTGAAACCATAAGCGCGTGCACCGGCGTTGGCGATGTCGATATAGCGCTGGTAATCGCCGCGATACGCTTTCGCCACGCCGTGCCAGCCGGTCCATGCATCCACTAATTCGTCATAATTGCGGCTGGTCGCGAGCACATCGGAGAGTTGATTTAAATCGCGGCAATTTTCCGCAGCATTATCACTCGCAGGATCAGCGGGTTTGCAATATTTTCCCGCGCCATAAACACCTTCCATATGCGTGCCCAAGCGTGCGAGTTCTGCGCGTTCATCCGGCGTATCCGGTGGCAACAGGGTTTTACCCAAGGTCATATTGACGTAAGCTTTTTTGGTTTCTGCCGACATGGGAACATCTTTGTACAGGCGCGCTTCCGCCAACAATTCCTTTTCCATTGCCATCCATTTTTCATTGGCCTTAGTCGCCAACAAAGCGCTATCGTCATTGATATAAGTGACATACACCCACTGCGCAGCGTTGTATTGCAGATAATTATCCAGATAAGTTTTATTCACACTCGCGATAAATTCATCGGCTGATTTGGTCGGAGCGGCTTCCGCTTTTTTATCGGCAACCTCCATTTTTTTATCAGCAGGTTCGCTGTCGGTAGATGGCGATTTACTGCAAGCGCCCAAACAACAAAGCGCAATGCTGGTGAATAAAATGCTACGCAGATTGATGCTGTTTTTCATAAGACAATTCCGACTAAAAAATCCTGACACTGATTAACGAATCCCACCCGTACCGCGATTCAGCAGCGGCGAAATTATTAGCAGCAGCACACCCGCGCCAACCCCCATCCACATTAGGAATTCAAACAATTCCGTATAGGTTGCCAACATGGCTGCTACATCATTTTTGCTGGAAGTATCAATTGCCGCCCATTTGGATATGCGCGTGGCCAGAGTTTCCGACAAAGCGGTTGCCACAAACCAGATTCCCATGCTCACACTGACAACACGCGGCAGCGATAATTTTGTCACCGCAGACAAACCTATCGGCGATAAACACATCTCTCCCACGCTATGCAGCAGATAGGCGAGCACCATCCAGATAATCGCGACCTTGCCCGCTTCATTGGGAAACTGTGCACCCAATACCAATGCGCCAAAGCCGAGGCCCGATAGAAAAATCCCGATCGAAAATTTCACCGGTGTGGTCGGGTTCATACCGCGCGCGTCCAGCCACGGCCACAAAAATGCGAGTGGAATAGCCAACAACATAATGAACGCGGGATTTAATGCGGGAAATTGACTGGCGACGATGGTGGTACCAAATACATTGCGATCCAATACGCGATCTGCAAACAATGTCATGGATGCCGCAGATTGTTCGATCAAAGACCAGAACACAATCGCGGATAACGTCAGCACCATCAACACGAGAGTGCGGGTAAATTCCACGCTGCGGTGACGCAAGAAACCATAGGCTACAAAACCCAATAGCGTGAGCATTGCAATGTACAAACCCATTTCCGCAACCGACTCGGACACCTGGATAACCTTGTTTTGCGCCAACACATTACCCAAGCCAATTACGATCACAATGGCGGCCAATGCGAATACCGATCTTTGGGATTCCCAGGGCGCAGAATGGATCATCGAGTAGGCGAGAATTCCCACAATGCCAACGAGCAGAAAAATATTCTGGGTGATGTGCACAACAGGTTCGCTTTGCACCAACGCCCAAATAACAGGCAGCGCCAGCAAGCTGCCCAAATAAATCCACCACTCGTGTTTGATGCCAGCGCGCTTGGTTGCCAACCATTCAGGGCAAGGTGATTCGGTGTATTCTCGGATATAACGCTGGCCATAAATAAATACCAACATTCCAATCAGCATGCCTACACCAGCGAGACCAAATCCGTATCGCCAACCATAGGTTTCACCCAACCAGCCACAGAGCAAAATGGCGATGAACGAACCCACATTAATTCCCATATAAAACAGCGTAAAACCGGAATCGCGCCGCGGATCATTCTCGGGGTACAACTGCCCCACGATGACCGAAATATTGGGTTTTAAAAAACCTACGCCGATTACAATGAAAGCAACTGCTAAATAAAAAATATTTAATGCCGCTGTGTCCTGGATGGTAATTTCATTGGCGAGCACCGTGCCCGCTGCCAATACTTCACCGGTAGTCAGCCGAAGTGATTCGGTGAGCACAGTACCTGCTGCATAATGAACAGCTTGCTGCCCTTCAAACGCCATTAAAAAATGGCCGATCGCTAAAATAACCGCGCCTAATAATACGGCGCGCCGGGTACCTAAATAGCGGTCGGCAATTAATCCACCAATCACCGGTGTTGCGTACACCAAGCCAGCATAGGCACCGAGGATGTCCAGGCCAGCGCCGTCAGAAAATAAATGGTATTTGGTGAGGTACAACAGCAGGATGTATTTCATCCCATAGAAAGAAAAGCGTTCCCACATTTCTGTCGCAAAGCAGACATAGAGGCCTTTGGGATGGCCAAGAAAATCCCCGGTATTTGTATTCATATTTAACCATCGTGTTTTTTTGATTATTGCAGGGAGAATAGCGCAAGATCACGCAGGCATCTATACAGGGCCCATCAAGGCACAAGATCCATAAAGGCTCCTCACATAATCAATGGGCCGCTTGGTTGTGAACAATCCGGTTAATCAAATCCAATTTTTTAACAACTGGCTCCGCCAATACAAACGGATAAAGATGCTGGTGACCCATGCTGCGGCTTAAACTATTAAGCGCATAACTCAACGGCAACCAGTGTTTGATAATTTTTGCGAAGTCATTATTAGCATATGGATTCATATCTAACGCGATAGGCGCACCTTCGTTGTTCACTCTTGCATTGTTAGCAACGTCGGGCCGCAGTATCAAACCAAATGCCTTGGCCGTTTCAAGCGTATCAATGATATGCAGGTAATGTGCCCAGGTCTCCGCCCAATCTTCCCAAGGGTGCATACTGGCATAAGCGCTAATGTGATTTGCTTGCCAGTCGGCGGGCGGGCCCTGCTCATAATGCCGCTGTAAAGCAGCAGAATAATCCTGGGTATCATCGCCAAATAGCGCCCTGACAGGCTTCAGCCATTCGCTATCGCGCACCAGCAAATCCCAATAATAATGACCCGATTCGTGACGGAAATGACCCAATAAAGTGCGATAGGGCTCCGCCATTTTCAGTCGCATCTGTTCGCGGATAACAGGATTCGCCTCTTTAATGTTTAAGGTAATCACCCCATTGGCGTGGCCGGTAAATACACGCCCGCTTTCACTGAAAGTCGGTTCTGTATCCGCCAGGAAATCAAACGCAAGTTGTTGCACATCGGGCGTGGATGCAATAACGGGCAATTTCAATGAGAGCAAACTGTAGATCAAGCGTCGCTTTTCAATTTCCAGTGTCAACCACAACTGGTCATTATTGGCTTCGCTTAAATTTGGAATGGTGCGATTTAATCGGCAGGCAATACACAAGTCATTTGGATCATCCTGCGGGACAACCCAATTGCACACATTGTAATTGGTCCAGTTGGCACAGCGGCGATAAAGAATTTTTGGTGCTGTTGGTTTGATTGGCACCAACTCGTCGTCACTGTCGGCCGTAAAGGATTGGATGCGTAATTCACTGGGAACAAAACCCAATATAGCGCCACACTGTGTGCAGGAAACATTTTCAAAATAAACTCGCTGCCCGCAACTTGCACATGCTGATAACCACATAAATGCTCCTTGGTTTATCACTCAATATTTGCTTTGAATACAGCGGCGAGAGTAATTTTTTCGATGCAACTGAAATAAAATTTCAGTGCATCAACTATAGCGTTGTTTCAGAGCCTCAATAAAAGCGCTCACTTTTTGTGATCGCTGTATCAACGCCGGAAACACTGCATAAATTCCACCGCCAGGTAGAGACCATTCAGGCAATAAACGCACCATTCGCCTCTCAGCTATATCTTTTTTTACGGAATAGTCAGGCAAGACCGCAATTCCCGCACCGGCAAGCACAGCAGCTTGCACCATTGATGAGGTATTCGACATAAAGGCAGCATGAAAACGCAGGGTCGATGATGCAAAACCGGGGCGCGTAAATGTCCAGTGCAACGGATTGGGCAACACACTTAAGCCCACAAACGGATAAGCCTCCAGTTGCTCCGGTGTTGCGGGCAACCCCTCAGGAAAAAAATCGGCGGCGGCAACCAACCATTCATCAAATGGCGCAATCAATGCGGCTTTGTGGCTGGAATCAGCCAGACGCCCAATACGAATCGCGACATCAATTCCCTCGGCCACCATATCGATGCGCTGGTCGCTGGCAATAAGTTCAATACGCAATTCCGGATTTACTTTACCCAGCTCGGCAGCAAGCGGCGCAACCACCGAGGCGCCGTAATCAATCGATGTTGAGATACGCAATTTGCCGCGCAATTGCCGGGTATTGGTGTTGGCATCTGCGATAGCGAGTTCTGTGTCCTGCAGGATTTTCTGGCAAGCGGCATAAAACCGCGTGCCCGCCTCGGTGAGATGTAAACGCCGCGTTGTACGCACCAATAAATTGCTGCCAATCTCCGCTTCCAACTTTTGCATATGGGTACTGACCATGGTTTTAGCCAAACCGAGGCGCTTGGCCGCTGCGGTGATCGAGCCGGTTTCTACCACCGCGACAAACACTACCAAGCGGTTGAGATTGATATCGAATAAGTTGGCCATGGTTATTATCCGCTTTAAGTGAACACAGATTTCAGATAAGACCATCTTATCAGCACAATAATCCGGCCGCATACTGACTCCACTGAAGCAAATATCAAGCATTAACCAAGAGGAATAGCTCATGAAAATTGCATTAATCGGGGCCACCGGTTTTGTCGGCCAGTATTTATTAACCGAAGCCTTGACCCGCAAACACCAGGTAACTGCGTTGGTGCGCAACCCGGCAAAACTGGCAGCAGCCGAGGGGCTCACAAGCAAGGCACTGGATGCTCAGGACGCAGCGCAAGTCACAGCGGCACTTGCCGGCTACGAGGCTGCGATTATTTCGTTGCACCACGATGGGCTGGACTTGCCGGCATTGATTAACGCCGTCAAAGCCTCGGGCGTCGGACGCGTATTGATAGTGGGTGGAGCAGGAAGTTTGGAAGTCGCACCCGGTGTGCAATTGGTCGATACACCTGAATTTCCGGCGGAGTGGAAAGCAGTGGCATTAGCTGCACGCGAATTCCTCAATTTGCTGCGCGCAGAAAAATCATTGAATTGGACTTATATCTCGCCCTCGGCTTTTATCGAACCCGGCGAGCGCACTGGCAAGTTTCGTTTGGGCAGCGAGCAGTTGTTAGTCAACGATAAAGGCGAAAGCCGAATTTCCAACCAGGATTTTGCAGTGGCGCTGATCGATGAATTGGAGCATCCGCAACATTCCCAACAACGTTTTACCGTGGGCTACTAAGCAACGCATTCGTTCTTTATAGGTGAAGCTTTAGCAAATAAAAAAGGCCACAAATCATGGCCTTTTTTAATCGCGATCCAGTTGCTACGCAACTACACCTGTGCGATGCGACTACACCTGTGCGATGCAACTACACCTGTGCGATGTCTGCACGAACTATTTTACGCGAATATCATTCTTGACTGATTTCACGCCTTTCACTTGCTTGGCAACGCGCTCTGCTTTCGCAACATCGCTTGATTCAGCAACAAAACCACTCAGTTGCACAGTGCCTTTAAAAGTTTCAACCTGGATTTCAGACGCTTTCAAATCATCGTCCTCTACAAATGCGGCTTTCACTTTTGTGGTGATAACTGTGTCATCAATATATTCGCCAGTGCTTTTCTCGGTCGATGTCGATGAGCAACCTGCCATCGCCACAAAAAAGCTTAAAAATACGGTGACTAAATAAAATTTAAAATTTTTCATAAAATTCTCCATTTTTAAATAATTTTAAAATTAACCAACATCATCGTTAATGAACGAAAAAAACTAGACATAACCCATTAACAAAAGAATGATCAAGATAAGCACTACCAAACCTAAACCACCACTAGGCCCATAACCCCAACTGCGACTATGAGGCCATGCAGGCAACGCACCTATTAGAATCAGAATTAAAACTATTAATAAAATTGTTCCGAGTGTCATGTTCATCTCCTTAATGAAGGGGTGTACACAATTGGAATTGCAACCTTCTTGCCAAAATTTTTTTCCAACAACTGAGACTTCCAAAAAAATATTTATTTAGCGCCAAGTCAAATCGGGATTAAAGTTGCTAAGCAGTTGAAACTACGGGGATTTGTGAGAATTCTTCGCCATCGAATAAAGGCGCGAATAATGTGACTAATTTATCGTTGCTGTTAATTAAAGACCAACGAAGAAGCTCGCGTATGAGCAGGAAAAAATAGCTAAGCGATACTGTAATAATTACACCCTGTGTAAGTATTACCGTATTTAGGATGACTTATCGCATTGCTTATATGCGGTGAATAAAACAGCCCACACAAAATCAATTTAATTTTTTTCTTACCACGCGCAACACTTCTTGCGACAGCTCCGGGTCATCCAGCGCGCGTGCGATTACCTGCGCTCCCACCAGAGTCGCCAACGTCGCCAGCGCCTGTTCGCGTTTTGCCGCTTCACTTCCAGTGGGTAATATTTTCATCAACGCAGCCAATAAACGGTTAGCACTTTGTGTGAATGCGCGTTTGATAATTGGCGATTGCCGCGCTGCATCCGCACCCAAAGCTGCCATCAAACAACCACTGCCGGGATTATCGCGATGCTCACTGGATAAATAATTGGCGATAAAGCGCTGGTAGATCGTGCCCTCATATTTTTCAAAACGTATGCGGTTTTCCGCGAGAAGATCATCGACTGCGCGCTCGCAGGCCTGCGCCATTAAATCTTCCTTGGAAGAAAAGTGACCGTAAAAACCACCATGGGTTAACCCCGCCTCTTTCATCAAATCGGCAATACCAATCCCATCAAAACCTTTCTCGCGAAACAGGCGGGTGGCGGTACTCAGGATTTTTTCGCGGTTTTCTGCCGCCTGCTCTCGACTCACTCTCATACCATTCCCCCTTATTTTTTTGCGCGATTAGTTCTTTGCCTGATCGGTTCTGCGCCTGTTTAGCTCTTTGCATAACCAGCCGAAAATCTGGTTGACAGTATACATGACGATCATCATATAATTTTTACATTATGACCATCATGTAAAAACCGGAGCGGCTATGAGCGCACAGACACGTATTGTTATCACAGGTATGGGCATAGCCTCACCGCTGGGCTGCGGGATCGAGCCGGTATGGCAACGGTTGCTGGCGGGAAATTCCGGTTTGCGTCGCCTGCCTGATGAAATGGTTGGCGATTTACCGGCCAAAGTCGGCGGAGTCGTGCCGGGGATAGATGAAGATGCAGAAGCCGGTTTGAATCCAGACGCGATTGTCAGCCCCAAAGACCAGCGCAAAATGGATCGCTTTATTTTGCTTGCGCTCGCGGCCACCGTTGAAGCATTGCAACAAGCGCAATGGCAGCCAGCGACGGTAGAACAACAGGAGCGCACAGCGACAATTATCGCCTCGGGTGTCGGCGGATTTCCGGCGATTGCCGATGCGGTGCGCACCGCAGATACTCGCGGCACCCGCAAATTATCACCCTTCACCATCCCCTCATTCCTGGTCAATCTGGCAGCGGGGCATGTATCGATTAAATATGGTTTTAAAGGCCCATTGGGTGCACCCGTTACAGCCTGTGCAGCAGGCGTACAGGCAATCGGCGATGCCGCGCGCATGATCCGCGCGGGGGAAGTGGATGTTGCGATTTGCGGCGGTGCCGAAGCCTGTATTCACACTGTAAGCCTCGGCGGTTTCGCGGCAGCGCGCGCTTTATCATCTGAATTTAATGACGAGCCGACCAAGGCATCGCGACCGTTTGACCGCGACCGCGATGGTTTTGTGATGGGCGAAGGCGCGGGAATTCTGGTGATTGAATCCCTCGACCACGCGCTCGCTCGCGGCGCGCAACCGATTGCTGAAATTGTCGGTTACGGCACCAGCGCCGATGCTTATCACCTCACATCAGGACCAGAAGACGGCGACGGTGCAAAACGCGCGATGGAATTGGCGATCAAACAAGCTGGTATTACGCCCGACCAGATTCAACATTTAAATGCACATGCCACCTCCACACCGGTAGGTGACAAAGGCGAACTCGCCGCGATTAAACGGGTATTTGGCGACCATAATAAAATCGCCGTGACTTCCACTAAATCCGCCACCGGCCATTTGCTCGGCGCCGCGGGTGGTATCGAAACGATTTTCACCGCACTGGCATTGCGCGACCAGATAATCCCGCCTACCTTGAACCTGGAAAATCCCGATGAATTTGCAACAGGGGTAGATATTGTCAGCGGTGCAGCGCGTCCAACGATCATCGATTACGCCATATCCAACGGTTTTGGCTTCGGCGGAGTCAACGCGAGTATTTTGTTAAAGCGCTGGGTGTGAGCGGCGCGCCTCAACGCGTATACTGCGCACTCTTTTTTGCTGCAACAGTTGAGGAGCAAGCATGTCGAAGTTTTGGAGTCAGGTGGTGCGCGAACTGGAGCCTTATGTGCCCGGCGAACAACCGCAAATTGATGGTTTGATCAAACTGAATACCAACGAGAGCCCCTACCCGCCCTCGCCCAAAGTGATCGACCTCATGACCCATGACGCTATCGACCGCTTGCGCCTTTATCCCGATCCCAATTCCAAAAAACTGAAAAATACCATCGCCGGATATTACGGCGTAACCGCGGAACAAGTGTTTGTCGGCAATGGTTCCGATGAAGTGCTGGCGCTGTTATTTATGGCGTTTTTCCAGCAGGACAAACCGTTACTGTTTCCAGACATCAGTTACAGCTTTTATCCGGTCTACTGCAAATTATTCGGCATAGAAGCGCAAACTATTCCGCTGCACGATGATTACACGATTGATTTCGCGGATTACCCGGCGGCCAACGGCGGAATTATTTTCCCCAACCCCAACGCGCCTACAGCAATTGGGGCACCGCTCGCGGAAATTGAAGCACTGCTGCAACGCAATACCGAATCGGTTGTGGTGGTCGATGAAGCCTATGTCGATTTTGGTGCGGAAACGGCAATCAAACTCGTCGATAAATATCCCAATTTGATAGTGGTGCAAACACTGTCCAAATCGCGTTCTCTCGCCGGAATGCGCGTGGGTTTTGCTGTTGGCCACAAAGATTTGATTGATGCGCTTGATCGCGTAAAAAACTCTTTCAATTCCTATCCGCTGGATCGCATTGCCGAGGCAGCAACGATTGTGGCATTTGAAGATGATGCCTATTTCAAAAGCTGCCGCGATAAAATTATCGCTACCCGCGAATGGACAGTAAGCGAACTGGAGAAACTCGGTTTTGCTGTGTTGCCATCGCAAGCGAATTTTGTGTTTGCAGAACCGGTTGGTAAAAATGCCGCTGAAGTTGCGCAGTATTTGCGCGATCACAAAATCCTGGTGCGCTATTTTAATAAGCCGCGCATCAACCAGTTCCTGCGCATTACCATCGGCACCGATGAGCAAATGCAAGCAATGATCAATGCACTAAAAACATTGTGATTTGCAGTAAATTCCAGCCCATAAAAAAGCCCGATTTTTTATCGGGCTTTTTTATTGATTTTTGCAGCTCAGAAAAAATACAGAATTTAATTCGCAGCAGCGATTTTAGTGCTTTCGATTGCGAAATATTTGTCCATACCTGTCCACAATAACAGTTGCATCACATCTTTATTGCAATTACACAACTTGATTGCATCGCGCGCTGTACCTTTGCGCTCCTTAAATAACAGCAGCATTCCCAATCCGGTCAAACTCAATGCCGGTGTTTCATTGAGGTTAAATTCAAACTCTTTTACATCAGCCGATTCGGTATCGTTTAACAGCCGCGTCCATTCTTTGCGCAGATGGTTATCTATATTGCCGTAAATACTCACGCGCAGTCCTCGCCCATTATTGATGCGCACCCAATCCATACTGGCGGCATCAGAAAAAGTCACTGGCGTTGAAGCAGCGCCCGCTTTTACCGATGCATTTTTTTTAGCCGACGCTGAATATTTCGCATCGGCTTTAAGCGGTACCTGAGGCTTGGGCGCAGCATTGGCAACCGATGTGGCTGGCTTGGGTTTGGATTTGTCGATCCAACTATTGGGCACTACATCGTCCCAACTGCTTTCTACCTTGCCATCGCCCACAATCTCATCAATTACACGGCCTGCGGTACGTTTAATACGCGCCTGCTCGTCATCGGCGCGAACAACTTTCCGTTCACCCACGAAAGGGACAAGATGGCGCATATCGCACTCCAAAAACCCATTAACGTTTTAAATAATTTTAGGGCAAAACATCGCGAAAGCGAGGCTAGATGGCAGTAATGTCAGTCGCTTACGCTTTCACCTGGATTAAACGCCCGTTTTTCGCAGCACACTTTTTGCCCGCCTTTATGTAAATACATTATTGGCACAATTATCATCATTTGTACAAAATGCGCGCCGCACTGGGAAGTTTGGAAACATTAATGGACCAAATTTGTCAGGATTTTATTGATGCTCTTATCCAGTTAATGAATTCCCTGCTTATTTCCTATAAAAACAGTCTCCGCTAGGCATTTTTGTTGTAAAGTGCTGATTCGATAGAAATTTGGGAAATGCAGGCCGTCTGGAAGAGCGGTCAAAATTTAGATTTTTAGTGATAATGATCCGCCGTCGTTAATGGGGGGGAGGCTCCATAGCGAGATACTCTAAACGGCGTGACGATCACCCAAATTGAGCGAATATGCCAAACAATGATGCAGGGCAGTCGAAGAATACTGCCATAGAGTTAATCAAAAAGTTCCAGCAACTTTTTACCGACTTGAATCACAAACAAATAGCCGAGCGGTTGGTGAAATTGGTGATTGCCAAAGAAGCCATAAGCCGCGCGGTATTAGTGATTGAACGCGACAGTCATCTGTACGTTGAAGCCATCGCCTCTTCCGGTGGTGAGGAGCCTATTGTCAATGGTATTGCGACCTCATTGAGCCGCCTCAAATTTTTACCTCACCAATACATTCATCAGGTGTTCGATACCGGCCAAGCCTGCGCGCTGGATCATAAAACCATCTCCCAGCTCGGCGCCCTCTTTGTTCAAAAAGGTACCCATTCCTGTTTTTTGCACCCGATCCAGGAGAAGAACAAAACCATTGCGCTCTTCTATATGGAGTCCACGCGCGAGCTGGCACAACTGCAGCAAGCCGTCCACGAACTGGAAACCGTCTGGACATTTAGCTCACTGCTGGTTCGGCAAGTTATTGATATGTGGCATCACGAGGAGCAAGCCGAGCGCTTCCGTCTCGCCGAGCAGGCACTATGGGCCAGCGAAACCTATTTGAATGCGATTTTGCGCTACTCACCCGCACTTATTTCGGTCAAGGATCTGGATGGCAATGTGGTGCTGGCAAGCGAGCACTTCAAGCAAATGGCGAATATCGATGAGACCGGTTTTGTCGGCAAAAACGTGTTTGATGTTTATCCGAAAGATGTGGCGCAATCCATGTGGGAAATTGATGCCGCCGCCAAGACCAAACAGCAGACCTATGAAGTCGAGCTGGATTTGATGCACAAAGATGGCAGCCAACACACCTATCTGATGGTGAAATTCCCGCTGCGCAGCAAAGAAAACAATGTCTTTGGTGTCTGTACCATTGGTACCGACATCTCCGAGCGCAAGCTCGCGGAAAATGCCCTGCGCGAGCAGCAATCGCGCCTCAATTACATGGCTTTCCACGACGCACTCACCTCGCTCCCCAATCGCTCACTGTTTTACGACCGAATCTACCACGGCTTGGCGCGCGCGCGCCGTAGCGAATCTAAAATCGCACTGATGCTGCTCGATATCGACCGTTTCAAAAATATTAACGACAGCCTCGGCCACGATGCTGGCGATATCTTGTTAAAAGCTATTGCCATGCGCCTGATCGAAGGTGTGCGCGATATGGATACAGTCGCGCGCTTGGGCGGTGACGAGTTTGTAGTAGTGCTGGAAGGCATCCACGATCTTGATGACGTCAGTTTCGTCGCCAACAAACTGCTGACGACCTTATCGCGCCCGCTGGAAATCAGCGGCCACAGTATTTCCACTACCGTCAGTATCGGGGTCAGTATATTCCCGGACGATGGCATGGATACGGACGAGCTTTTGAAGAATGCCGACGTCGCCATGTACAAGGCAAAAGAAGCAGGCAAAAACAATTGTCAGTTTTATGCCAAGGGTATGAACGCCACCGCAGTGAATTATTTATTGTTGGAAAACGATTTACGCCGCGCCGTAGAGCAACAACAACTGGTGCTCTACTATCAGCCGCAGGTCGATTTAAAGACCGGTGAAATGATGGGAGTCGAAGCGCTGGTGCGCTGGCAACACCCAGACCGAGGCCTGATTTCGCCCGCACATTTTATTCCGCTTGCAGAAGAGACCGGCTTGATTGTACCTATCGGCGAATGGGTGCTGCGCGAAGCCTGTCGCCAACAAAAAATCTGGCTGGATGCAGGCAAGTTTGTAGGCAAGATTGCGGTGAACCTGTCACCTCGCCAATTCCGCCAGAAAAATTTCCCCGGCAAAGTCGAAGCGATTCTCAACGATATTGGGCTGGAAGCAAAACATCTGGAATTGGAAATCACCGAAAGCTGCGCAATGGAGCACGCGGGTGAAACCATTACCCAGCTCAATCAATTGAACCAGATGGGCATGTTCCTCGCGATTGATGACTTCGGCACCGGGTATTCATCGCTCGCCTATTTGCAGCGCTTCCCCATCCAGAAACTCAAGATCGACCGCAGTTTTATCAACGATATCCACGACGACGACAACGACGCTGCCATTGCGAAATCGATTATCGGCCTCGCACACAATATGCAAATGCGGGTAGTTGCGGAAGGAGTGGAGAATGAGCGCCAGGCCGAGTGGTTGCGTGACAAAGGCTGCGACCAGGCACAGGGGTTCCTCTACGCCAAGCCCATGACCGCCAAACAACTGGAAAATCATTTCCGCCACGGCAAGTTCTATTTCGACGGCACCGTTATCCAGATGGAGCCGCATTTGAAACTGGGGGCATAAAGCCCCCGGCTTTTACTCTTTCCGTTTAACCCTTGCCGCGCGTTTTATTGGCATTAGGCCGGGCATTTTCCTCGACAAACATGACGATTGCATCGGCAATGTCTTTTTGAGTCGCACCCTCAATTCCTTCCAGACCGGGCGATGAATTTACCTCCATCACCAACGGGCCACGCGCTGAGCGCAACAAATCGACCCCCGCCACATGCAATCCCATCGTCTGGGCGGCTTTAATTGCAGTACGGCGCTCGGTCGGACTAAGTTTGGTAACTTTGGCGGTGCCGCCGCGATGCAAATTAGAGCGGAATTCGCCTTCCTGGGCCGTGCGCTCCATAGCCGCTACCACTTTATCGCCAATTACAAAGCAACGAATGTCACTGCCTTTGGCTTCCTGGATAAACTCCTGCACCAAAAACTCTGCGCGCAACTCGCGGAAAGCTTCGATCACACTCTCTGCTGCTTTCTGGGTTTCGGCCAGAACGATACCGCGCCCCTGCGTGCCTTCGCACAATTTCAGTACCAGCGGTGTGCCTCCGACCAGTTTGATAAGTTCTTTGGCGTCGTGCACGTTGTAGGCGAAACTGGTTTTCGGCAGACCAATTCCCTTGCGCGATAACAATTGGAGCGCACGCAACTTGTCGCGCGAGCGCCCCAGGGCAATAGATTCAGTCAGGCAGTAGACGCCCATCATTTCAAACTGGCGGATCACTGCCAGACCATAGTGGGTAACCGATGCCCCAATACGTGGGATCACCGCATCAAAATCCTCCAACTGCTCACCCATACACCAAATGGCGGGGCTGTCAGACGCGATATCGATATAGCATTTAAGGATGTCAATCACCCGTACTTCGTGGCCACGCTTGGTGCAGGCCTCCACCAAACGGCGGGTGGAATAGAGGCGGCGATTGCGCGACAAAATAGCAATTTTCATAAATACCCTGATTGGATGAAAACTTGGTTGGATGAAACTTGATTGGATGAAAACCGGAAGAACGGCATTTCCCAAGCTAGAGCGATGCCAACGCTGGTTGGTTTTTGTTACCGCCCAGTAAAAAAGATTTGCTGCTATCAACCCAAAACCCGTGCTTCAAGGCGCTGCGCCCAAGCAGCATGCGGAACCGCATATTCTCCCGGTCGGTAAGCGTGACCTCGATGGGGATGCGTATCCCCTTGATCAACAAGCTGGTTTCAATGACCACTCGCTGCTCCCGGTGCCCGCCGGAATCGGTCACCATGCGCACATCCTTTACCGGCGCCTCGCACTCAATGCAAGTGAGGCTATCTTTTTGTAAAGGATGCAATCCAAACCTCACCCATGGCTTGCCATCCTTATCAAAAGGCGTAACGTAGTAGGCATGTAAAGCGCTGGTTCGCGCGCCAGTATCCACTTTGGCTTTAATGGTGGGGATACCTAATTCCGGCAACCCTACCCACTCGCGCCAGCCGATTATTTCAGGTTGTTGTTTTGTCACTGCCAGAAGCCCCCGGTTTGCCGGTTTACATTGGGTGTTTTGGATACGCGCTTTGGACCGCGAGAACAGGCGCGCTTTGTACCCCAGTTCAGGGGGCCAGGTAAAAAGAAAAATTTCTTCATAGCCACGCGATTTTTCTTTTGTTTTTTAATGGGCTATGGTAAATAGCGCGGGTCAATTTTCCCCTCCCGGGGAGCTGACTCCCACCCTTCTCTCTGTCAATGTTGGAGTAGTCTTATGTCAGTTGATGTAGAGTCATCAGATAGCGACCTGATGAGTGATGTTAGCATCGAAACCGATGATGAAGAGGCAACACCAAAGCTCACCGGCAAAGAAGCTAGTCAGCACACTTTGGAAATGCGCCGCAAAATCGAAGATCGTTTGGAGCGTCGTCGTATTAAAGATCAACTGGGTTACGACGATATTTCCGATCTGGATTTTTAATGTACAAAACTATAGAGCATAGAATTAAAAAATACTAAACAGCTCAGCAATAACCTGAACTTCAGGTATTCGGTCGATACCCATAATAATCCTGTCAGCCGCCACCCATTGGCGGCTGATTTTTATCCGCATTGACCAATGGTTTCATATCTTTACCCATCCTTGTGCGCGGCCCTATTGCTGTGTATGCAATTAGCTTCTATGATCGATCACAGTCAGCTTGGATGCACCCCGGTTATCTGCAGTTTTCAGGCAATCAACCCAAGGCGGGATTGATTTACACTGCACCCACAATCACATATCCGAATACAGCGAAAATAAGAATGATAGATGCATCATTGCATCCGCCGCTGGAGCCAAAACTGCATGCAACAAAGCCCCGCAAACCGTTTGTATTTTGAAATCATCCTTGGCCTGCTGGTCATCTGCACTATTTTCGCAATTGCTGGCGAAGAACAAATTCTCGAACGTCGATTGATTATTGATAAGAACAGCGGCATGCCGCTTAACATTTACGACGATCAGGAGAACGGCGGCAATTCGACCATACATCTGGATGATGCAAAAAATTTGAAGTGGCATTGCATCTTGCGCGAAGGTTATGCCTATCCGTTGTGTGGTTTTGAAGTGCTTTTCGACAAGGAGCGCACCCACGGTGTGGACTTACGCCACTACGAGAAAATGCGTATTTGGCTGGATTACACCGGCCCCAGCCAAACGGTGCGTATTTCACTGCGCAATTTTGATCCGCAGTACAGCAAAAAAGAAATTTTACAGAGCACCAAATACAATCAAATTGAATTCAACATCAACTCACTCAGCGGGATGGCAGAGTTTTCTCTGAAAGATTTTTTTGTCACCAACTGGTGGGTACTGGAAAACAAAATCCCTCCGCATTTAAGTCATCCACAATTCGACAACATCACTATCTTTGAAGTACAGACTGGCTCGGGGCAGCATCTGGGCAAGCACCAATTTCAGTTACATAGAGTTGAATTCATTGGCCAAGCCTTGAGCACGGCGGACTGGTATCTCGCGATTATGGTGATTTGGCTCGGAATTATTTTAGCCTTCCTCGCCTATCGGATTATCAAATTAAAAGATGAAGTTGTGTTCCAGCGCAAACGCGAATCCGAATTGCTCGAAGTTAATGAATTGCTCGACACGCGCAGTAAAACACTGGAAATTCAGGCCAAGATTGATCCACTCACCGGCGCCTTTAATCGACTCGGTATCGAAGAAGCGATTGGCTTGGGCTTACAGGAATGGCACAAGTATCGAAAGCCCTTGTCGTTAATCATGATCGATATAGATCACTTCAAGCAGGTGAATGACCGATACGGTCACGATATTGGTGATTTGGTGTTAAGTAATTTATCCAACATTGTGCAGCAACACATCCGCACCCAGGATTTATTGGCACGCTGGGGCGGAGAAGAATTTGTACTGGTATGTCGCGATACGGATATTGAAAGCGCGCGTGCGCTTGCTGATAAATTGCGCGAGTTAATTGCCAAACAAACCCTGCACAACAAAATCAGCATCACTGCCAGTTTCGGTGTCGCCACGCTGAAGACACAAGAAAATATTGAACAACTCTTTAAAGCGGCAGACAACGCACTTTATAAAGCCAAAGCAGCAGGACGTAACAGGGTCGTGACAGATCTGTAATCCAATTACTCCAACCGAATATTGTCCCAATACACTTGGCGCGGCCGCTGCAACTGCTCAACAAAAATAGCAAAACCGCTAATTTCATCCGTGTTCATCTCGCGCTTGAGCGGCGCAGTACGAATCTCGTTTATTCCAACTCGCACTTTGTTCCAACCACTGGCTAACTGAAGCCGTCGG
This sequence comes from Cellvibrio sp., assembly GCA_035481425.1. Classification (GTDB taxonomy): domain Bacteria; phylum Pseudomonadota; class Gammaproteobacteria; order Pseudomonadales; family Cellvibrionaceae; genus Cellvibrio. The sequence goes on from DATIGS010000192.1 coordinate 26,978, forward strand.
TTAAATCGATCCTCAAATTTATTTACGCCATTGTCATGTTGACGATCGGAAATCCTGAGTGCAATTTCGAGCGGCTCTTGCTCCGGATTATACATATCCATCGTTAGATAGCTGTACCCTGCCCAATCACCATAAGGCCCAACCAAACGAAACCCGGCGTATTTTTTTGTGCTAAAGGTAATTTGCAATGCATGTTCGCCGTCAACACTTGGCGCATCGACTTGCAGGACTTTCACATTTACCGGATTCGCATAGATTTGCTGCATTTCATAATGCGTGTCGAAGCTATTTATTTGCGGAAACTGGTTGCGCATCTGTATATCAGCCACGGCGGTTGTGAAAAGCAGCCACAATGACGGCGAAAAAATTGCCAAACTTAAAAATCGCAGTGCCCACACCAATCGCGTTGGTTTTTGCCCCCAGAACAACCCGAGCCAAACGCCCAACATATTGTGCAACACATCCTCTGCACTGGCTTCCCGCCCCACGAAATGCTGCAAATATTCAATTAGTACACCTACCACTAGCGCTATCAGCGTTACCCACACCCATTGGTGCCATCGCTCCAAAGGCTTAAAGGATTGCACCAACAGCATTAATAAAGTGAAAAAAATAATGTGCCCGAAATTCCATGCCGTAATGACCAACGTAGATGAAAATACTTCAGGGCCACCGATGAAAAAGAAAGGCACAACCAGCAACACGCATAGACCGGACATCCAGGACGGCAAACTTGCTTTCAAAAAAACTCTCCTTACTATTAATAGTCTTTGCAATATGACAGTCATTGCAATGTAACAATTTATTACAAATGGATGGCACCCAGCTTGGCAATCGGCGATCACAAAAAAATTGACAAGGTTTAGTATAAGCGTGCACTAGGCAGTAAAGGTGTACACGCACCCTATGCCGTGTGCATAGGGATTTTTATCGTTCAAATTACTAACAGGACTTTACTATGAACACGCAACTTTCTTTCAACATTCCTTTCATCATTCATGCCACAACACGTATTTCGGTAGTCATTGCGCTTTGCATCGCCTTTTTTAGTGTTGGTGCCAACGCGCAAAAAATTATCGGCCCGGAGCCAACCGGCACAACCTATATTGTCAAACCTGATTATCGAAAATGTGCATTTCCAATGTGCGGCGGCTGGTTTTTAACGCCGGTAAACCAGTATTCACTGCAATTGCAAACTGAAGATGAGGCCTACCAAAGCGCTGCATTATTACCTAACAGCATCCATGTTGCCTACATCAACTACAAACGCCTGGGGTTAACAGAAAAAGAAATTGCCGAGCTGAATAATGCTATTCAAAGCGAGCAAGCGCTGTTGCGCGGCGCGGTGATTAGTTCACCTGTCTCAGGCAATGTAATTACCCGTACTAAAACCCTGGTCGCTAATGGCGCCTGGATCGGTGCGAATAAAAACACTCCAGTTGGTCCGTATCTGAAAATTTCCAGCACTGGTATTGTATGCATTACTACCCCATGCCCTTACTTTAACGCGGCATTAATTAATAGTGATTACACTACACAATTCCACGCTTTATCTTTTGAGAAAGCAGCATTGGATCGCGAGCAAGAAGCCCAGGCGTGGCAAGCAGTATCGACCGACGGCTTGGTAATTACCGGCACTACTTACGAAACAACAGGCTTTAATGAAAGCGGTGCAGAACCGGGCAAGGGTGTTGGTATAGCAGCAACCAAAGTATTTTTTGCCTTCCCCGCAAAAAATAACTAGCGCCTAACATTAATTGGCCCAAAAAAAATCCCGGTCTATTACTTGCCGGGATTTTTTCGATAATGAAATGACTGGCTAAAAATTAGTACTGCGACCATTTTATTAATACTGTGAATAGCCCATTCCATTAAATTGCTTGGCAAGGTTGGTCGCGTAGTTATCAGTCATACCACTGATATAATCAATCACCGCCATTAGCGCCAAATATTTATAATTCTCACCGCGCTTGGCCACATCCGGATGAAAATTGTTTTCGCCAATCAATGCCATAACCCGATTATCCTTATAGGTCATTTGTGTTGCATCTCCGAGCGACGCATATACAGCAGAGCAAATAGTATTTAGCAGAGTCCCAATTACCGTATAAGCGCCAATTTCCAACTCAACCCTGCGCGAGTGATTGAATATTTTTTGCTTGGCTAAATCTTTGGCTGCTTGCACTGCCGTCCTTACGGTGGGATCGCACAGGGAAATCAAATCGCCCTGCACTTCTCCGCGTAAAAATGCATCCTGGTGCTTGATAAAGGCGGAAGTGCCTGCATTAATAAATGCATCAATTACTTTTCCGCGAACAAGCGCCGGTTTGCGCCCATCATTCACTTTTTTCAGCAGTCGCTCAAGCTCCGCCAGCTGCGCAGAATCCGCAATAATGGGATGCAACAATTCGTAAAT
>DATIGS010000193.1:0-3679 GCA_035481425.1 Cellvibrio sp.
TTTTTATTTACAGTCGCTTTTATTTACAACCGCTTTTATCTATAGATTGATAAAAAAATTAATCGCAAAGGCATTGATGATGTCGATAAAAAATCCGCACACCAAAGGCACCAGAAGAAACGCGCGATGAGCAGCGCCATACTGTTTGGCCACTGCAGTCATATTCACAATCGCCGTTGCAGTTGAGCCGAGGGTAATACCGCCAAAGCCAGCCGAAATCACCGAGGCTTCATAATCTTTACCGCTAAAACGAAACACCACAAACAGGGTAAATAAAACCGACAATAAAATTTGCAGCGGCATCACCACCGCCAGGAAAACCAATGAGCCCTGCAGTTCCCACACTTTCAAGCCCATCAACGCCATGACCAAAAACATACCCAAGGCGATATCGGAAATGAGCGCCAAACCTTTTTCCTGGCCATTCCAGCGCAATTTAGGCGCAAAGCGCGAGCCAAGATTGCCAATTAAAATCCCCGCCATCAGGCAGGACACAAAGAGCGGCAATTTCACACTCTGTGCTTCCAATACATAGTTAATGCCGTGTCCCACCATGAGCGTAAGGTTCAGCCACAGCCATGCCCACAACACGCCATAGCTATCGACGGACTCATGCGGTGTTGCATTGGAAACACCAACATCCAGGTCGGCTCCGCTATTGGTTTGCAGGCGATGGCGATGAATCAGGTAATTGGCAATCGGCCCGCCGATCATACAAGCCGCGATCAACCCTATGGTATTGGCCGCGATACCAAGTTCGCGCGCCTGGGTAATGCCCAGCTGCTCCACAAAAATGGGCGCCCACGCCATGGTAGTGCCGGCACCGCCGGTGAGTGAAACAGAGCCGGTCATCAACCCGGTCACCGGGTCCATACCAAACAGGCCCGCCATGCCCATGCCTAACAGGTTTTGGATAAAGATAAACACGCTGGCTAACAGGATTAATACCGCCAACGGCTTGCCGCCCGACAGCAACACGCGGATATCAGATTTCAAACCAATTCCGGCAAAGAAATACAGCAACAAATAATCCTGGACTTCCAGTTTAAAAAGTATCTGGCGCTCAAACAGGAAATAAATAAATGCCACCACCAGCGCGGCGACAAAACCACCAATCACCGGTTCAGGAATGCTGTAGCGGCGCAATACTTCATAGCGATTCAACGCGACCTTGCCGACAAACAATAAAACGATGGCAAGCGTAAAAGAGACAAAAGAACTTATCTGGATCGGGGGCAAGGCAGCATCCATATCAACCCTCACATTCATCAATTATCAACATTGAGTCACAAACCCGGGCAATCAGGACCCGACGCCAATGAGCTTGCGGCATACATAAACTATAGTGATGTTCAACCTGAATTTTTACCCAAGGGGAACAGCTCGTGAAACATTATGCAATCAGTTTATTACTACTGATGTTATCGACCGGTGTATTGGCCGCCAATAATTTCAGCCTCATGAGCTACAACATCCGTTGCGGCTCATGTGAGGCAAAAGATAGCCCGAACAATTGGGAAACGCGCAAATATTTTGTGGCACATCTCATCAAAACTCACAATCCCGATGTCATCGGCTTGCAGGAAGCTGAACTCGCACAGATCGAAGATCTGGTGGAAATGCTGGACCAATATTCATGGATGGGTATGGGCCGCGACGACGGCAAAGACAAAGGCGAAACTACCGCTATTTTATTTCGCACCGCGCGCTTTTCGCTGCAAGGGCAGCAAACGCTGTGGCTATCACCAACACCGCTGCAACCATCGCGCGGATGGGACGCAGCTTATCGGCGCACCCTGAGCATCGCCAAATTGCTTGATGCCTATTCCAAACAAACGCTGTATGTGTTCAACACCCATTTGGACAATGAGGGCGAAACCGCGCGGCAGGAAGGTGCAAAAATATTGCTGGGTGAGGTCGCTAAAATTGATGCGCAATCGCCCGTCGTGGTCACTGGCGATTTCAATTTTACCGCCGCAGCAAAAGGTTATGAAATCATCACCCAAACACTTGCCGATGCCGAAAAAATTTCCATCGCACCTGCGACAGGCGGGCGTAAAACCTATAACGGTTTTGGCGAGAATAAAGAGCCGGACAATAAAATTGATTTTGTGTTTGTGAAAAACGCGATGAAGGTACATAGCCACCTGATCGACACCACCACATACAATAATCTTTATCCGTCAGATCACTATCCTATAGTGGTAAACATTGATACCGCATTAACGACTGAAAGCACATCAGCCGCTGGCGAGTAACACCGCCAGCTCGTTGCGGATATATTTTTCCTCCACCCATTCGGTCAGGTGGGCATTCATAAACTCAATAAAATTATGCGCGGCGATGGGCAAACGCCGGTCGCCGTGCCGCACCAGATACCAGTGGCTATTTAATGGAAAATCGCGCACCTTGATCACAGCGACCTTGGCATTGGATTGGGTCAGCGTCTGCGCCAAAGTATGTTCCGACAACACCGCCAACCCCAAACCGGTTTCAACACTCATCCGGATTACTTCGTTGCTTTCAATCTGCAAGGTTTTATGCAGTTGGATATTTTGTTCGCGCAAAAAATTTTCAAACACCATGCGCGTGGCGCTGCCGGGTTCACGCATTAAAAAACGCTCGTGCGCCAACTCAGCAAAATCGATTTCCGCTTTTTGCGCGGCCCAATGATTGCTCGGCGCAATTAATACCAAGGGGTTACGCAAAAACCGGCCGCTAATAACATGGTCGCCCGTTGGCGGATGGCTAAATAAATACAAATCATCCAACTGGTTTTGGAAACGCTGCAACACACTGCCGCGATTGCCGATATTAAACGTCACTTCCACCGCCGGATATTGCTGCGCATAAGGGCTGAGCAAGCGCGGCAATACATACTGCGCCGTGGTGACCACACCGATACTGAAATGCCCCTTGGTGCCCTGCGCGGCATCGCTTAAAAAACCATTGAAGTCATCGAAGCGAGTGAGCGCGTCCAGTGCGGCGTGGTACAGCTCCTTACCTACAAACGTCGGCTGGTATTGCCCATCGCGCACCTCCAGCAACGTTTCGCCCACTGCCTCGGTCAAGCGTTTAATTTGCAGGGAAACCGTGGGCTGGGTGAGGTGTAACTGCCCCGCTGCTTGCGAGATGGATCCGCTGCGAATCACCGCGATATAAACCTGCAACAGGCGAAAGGTGAGATGACGGATGTTCATATCGGCGCTCCATAACACAAAAACATAGATGATTATCTATAAATAAAAACATAAACATTAATTATCATCTATTAGCATCAAAAGCCACAATGATCGCCAGATACCCTCTGGAGATCCACCATGCCCGATATAGTTGTTATGTTTTTCCTGCTCGGCGTCATCGCCGGGGTCGCCAAATCTGATCTCAAAGTCCCCAAAGCGGCTTACGACACCTTGAGCATTTTGCTTATGCTCACCCTCGGCCTCAAAGGCGGCCTCGCGCTGCATGGCAATGTGCACTGGCAACTGCTGCCAGAGGTGATAACGGTCATCCTGCTCGGCGTGGCTATACCGCTGGCGCTCTACCCGCTGTTGCGCAAGCTCGTACAACTTTCCGCCGCCAACAGCGCCAGTATCGCCGCCCACTATGGCTCCGCCAGTGCGGGTACCTTTGCTGTGGCAATCGCCTTTGCCGAAGCGAATAACCTGAGCATCGCCCC
>DATIGS010000194.1:0-11974 GCA_035481425.1 Cellvibrio sp.
ATCGCAATTGTTTCTACCAGTAAAGGTGTAATGACTGATCGTGCTGCACGCGCCGCTGGCGTGGGTGGCGAAGTCCTCTGCACAGTATTCTAATTGGGAAATCGTCATGTCACGAGTTGCAAAAAGTCCGGTTGAAGTACCTGCTGCAGTGACTGTTACTCTTAACGGACAGTCTCTGTCCGTTAAAGGCAGCAAAGGTACATTGGCACTGCAAATTCACGCAAGTGTAGAAGTTAAGCACGATAACAACGTACTTACTTTTGCTCCGCGCGATGGTGCCAAGCAGTCAGATGCGCTAGCAGGCACCACCCGTGCGCTAGTTAATAACATGGTTCGCGGTGTCACTCAGGGTTTCGAAAAGAAGTTGACCTTGGTTGGTGTTGGTTATCGTGTTAAAGCAGAAGGCAATACTGTAAACCTGTCTGTGGGTCTTTCTCATCCGGTAAACTACGTTCTTCCACAAGGCGTTACTGTAGAGACCCCAAGTCAGACTGAAATAGTACTAAAAGGCACTGACAAGCAATTGCTTGGCCAGGTTGCTGCCGAAATCCGCGCATATCGTGAGCCTGAGCCGTACAAAGGCAAAGGCATCCGTTATTCGGATGAAGTAGTACTGCGTAAAGAAGCTAAGAAGAAGTAGGCCTAGGATATGAGTGATAAAAAGCAAACCCGTCTTCGCCGTGCACGTCGTGCTCGTGCCAAGATTCGTGAATTAGGTGTTACGCGTTTATCTATCCATCGTACTCCGCGTCATATTTATGCACAGTTAATCTCTGGAGATGGTGCAAAAGTATTGGCGAGCGCTTCTACTCTGGATAAAGATTTACGCAGTGGCAAAACTGGCAACGCTGATGCAGCTAAAGCTGTCGGCGCTCTGATTGCGGAGCGCGCGAAGGCAGCTGGTGTTACTCAAGTTGCTTTTGACCGCAGTGGTTTCAAATACCATGGCCGTGTTAAAGCACTTGCTGACGCTGCTCGTGAAGGCGGACTGGAATTCTAAAGGTGAGATATGGCATTCGCTAAGAAAGAAGAAGACAACAACGAAGGCTTGCAAGAGAAATTAGTTCAAGTTAATCGTGTTGCTAAAACTGTTAAAGGTGGTCGTATCTTTCAATTTACCGCGCTGACTGTTGTTGGCGATGGTAATGGCAAAGTTGGCTTTGGTCGCGGCAAGGCGCGCGAAGTTCCTACCGCTATTCAAAAGGCGATGGAAGCTGCACGCCGCAACATGATCAGCGTTGAATTGAATGGCGATACCATTCAATACCCAACCAAAGGTGCTCATGGTGCGTCCAAAGTTTACATGCAACCAGCGTCACAAGGTACTGGGGTTATCGCTGGCGGTGCTATGCGCGCCGTACTGGAAATCGCTGGTATTCAGAACGTTCTGTCCAAGTGCTACGGTTCTACCAATCCGGTTAACGTAGTTCGCGCCACTTTTAACGCATTGAAAGAAATGACTTCTCCGGAAGCTGTTGCTGCCAAACGTGGTAAAAGTGTTGAAGATATTCTGAACTAATCGACTGGTTCGATTAATAGAAGGCGGAATTCACCATGTCAAAGAAAATGATTAAAGTGACCCAGATCAAGAGCACTGCTCATCGTCTGGAGAGCCATAAGGCCTGTGTTAGAGGTCTTGGCTTGCGTCGCATCCGTCACACTGTTGAAGTTGAAGATACTCCATCAGTTCGTGGCATGATTAACGTAGTTAACTATCTGGTAAAGGTAGAGGGAGAATAAGATGCGTCTGAATACCCTTAGCCCGGCACCGGGCAGTACTCACGCTAAAAAGCGTGTTGGTCGCGGTATCGGTAGTGGTTTAGGTAAAACTGCTGGTCGTGGTCACAAAGGTTTAAAGTCTCGCTCAGGCGGTTCTGTAAGACCAGGTTTCGAAGGCGGTCAGATGCCTTTGCAAATCCGTTTACCAAAATACGGTTTCACTTCTCGTATTGGTTTGGTAACTGCAGAAATTCGTTTATCAGAACTGAATGCTGTTGAAGGTTCAGTTGTTGACATCGAGACTCTGAAGCAAGCAGGTTTGATTAGCTCTGTGATCAAGCGTGCCAAGATTTTCGCTTCAGGCGAAGTCAAAAAAGCTGTCACTGTTAAAGGCCTGTCGGTATCTAAAGGTGCTAAAGCAGCGATTGAAGCCGCTGGCGGAACAGTAGAAGAGTAACGAGGCGCGAATGGCAACTCCAGGTAATCTGCCATTAGCAAATCAAAGAGGCTTGGGCGAGCTTTGGGCTCGCCTGCGCTTTTTGTTTCTGGCAATAGTGATTTATCGTATTGGTACTCACATACCAGTGCCAGGTTTAGACCCAGAGCGAATTGCGAATCTATTTAATCAGAACCAAGGGACTATCTTGGGCATGTTTAACATGTTCTCAGGTGGTGCATTGGAGCGGATGAGTATTCTCGCTTTAGGTATCATGCCCTATATCTCTGCATCGATTATTATGCAGTTGCTTACGGCGGTTACTCCCTCGTTGGAGCAATTGAAGAAGGAAGGTGATGCCGGGCGTCGCAAGATTAACCAGTACACACGTTACTTCACGGTAGTGTTGGCGAGCGTTCAGGCATTAGCAATGGCGGTGAGTTTTTCCTCCTATGCATTTGGCGGCGAGCCTAGCTTCTCTTATTACTTCATAGCGGTAGTTTCTTTGGTAACTGGCGCCGTATTTATGATGTGGTTGGGTGAGCAAGTTACTGAGCGCGGTATTGGTAATGGTATATCAATGCTGATTTTCGCAGGTATTGTGGCTGGTATGCCTAGCGCAATAGGTCAGGCTTTTGAGAGTGCTAGGCAGGGCGACTTACACATCATTGCACTGCTAATTGTGAGTATTCTCGCCATAGCCGTTATCTGGTTTGTTGTGCGTATCGAGCGTGGCCAGCGCCGCATCACAATTAACTACGCCAAGCGCCAACAAGGTCGTCAGGGATATGCTGCGCAAAGCAGCCATCTGCCATTAAAAATCAACATGGCCGGTGTAATTCCTGCAATCTTTGCGAGTAGTATTTTGTTGTTTCCCGCATCCATTGCTCAGTGGTTTGGTCAAGGTGGTGACGGAGTTGTAAATGAGATGTTGCAGGAGTTGGCGCTTGCGATCGGGCCAGGCCAACCATTGTATATCTTGTTTTTTGCTGGGCTCATTACGTTTTTCTGTTTCTTCTACACGGCATTGATGTTTAATCCGAAAGAAGTAGCGGATAACTTAAAGAAATCGGGTGCTTATATTCCGGGTATTCGCCCAGGTGAGCATTCGGCTAAATATATTGATAGTGTTCTTACCCGTCTAACCGTAGTTGGCGCTATCTATATGTCGGCAGTTTGTTTGTTGCCTGAGTTCCTTGTAGTTGCCACTGGTGTGCCATTCTACTTGGGTGGAACATCACTGCTAATCGTAGTGGTTGTTGTGATGGACTTTATGTCTCAGGTCCAAGCTCACTTGATGTCTCATCAATACGAATCATTGATGAAGAAGTCAAATTTGAAAGGATATGGCAGCGGCAACGCGCGCTAATCCGCGATATTGAGGTTGAATCATGAAAGTTCGTGCTTCTGTTAAAAAGATTTGTCGTAATTGCAAAATGGTACGTCGTAACGGTGTTCTGCGAGTAATCTGCAACGTTGAGCCGCGCCATAAGCAACGTCAAGGCTAATACTTAACGCTGCGACATAGAAAGCGGGGCAGGTCGCCATTCTCTGGCTTCCTGCCTCTTCTTTTAGGTTGTGTGTGTTTTGTCTGCCACTGGGGGCGTTTGACTGTCGCTAGGTGAGAAATTGCCTTGCTATTGATTTTGGGTGTATTTGCGGCTATCCTGCGCGCCTTTTGTTCGGGGCGGGGTGGCGCATACGCTGTCAACGCTACAATTTAAGTGTTACTGGAGTAATCTGAATGGCTCGTATTGCTGGTGTAAACATACCAGATAACAAACACGCCGTTATCTCATTGACTTATGTATATGGGATTGGCCGTACCACAGCCAAGCAAATCTGTGCTGCTACGGGCATTGCTGAAGATGTAAAAATCGGCACATTGTCCGAAGAGCAAATGGATGCTATCCGTGCTGAGGTTGCTAAGCGCACCGTAGAGGGTGACTTGCGTCGTGTAATATCTATGAATATTAAGCGTTTGATGGATTTGGGATGCTACCGTGGCTTGCGCCATCGTCGTGGTTTGCCACTTCGTGGTCAGCGCACTAAAACGAACGCTCGTACCCGTAAAGGCCCACGTAAGCCTATTAAGAAGTAATTCTTGCTTACGACTTTCATTCACTTACGGTAACAAATTAGTAGGAAGAAATTGCTATGGCTAAGCCAAGTAATAAAACCACAGCCAAGAAAAAAGTTAAGAAGACGGTAATTGATGGCGTTGCGCACATCCATGCCTCTTTTAACAATACCATCGTGACTATCACTGATCGTCAAGGCAATGCACTTGCATGGGCGACTTCCGGTGGTTCTGGTTTCCGTGGTTCACGTAAAAGTACACCTTTTGCTGCTCAGGTTGCTGCTGAGCGTGCTGGTGAAGCGGCAAAAGAATATGGTTTGAAAAACCTCGACGTCGAAGTTAAAGGGCCTGGCCCTGGTCGCGAATCTGCTGTTCGCGCACTTAACAATGTTGGTTATAAAATTACTAACATTACTGACGTTACGCCGATTCCTCACAACGGCTGTCGTCCGCCGAAGAAACGTCGCGTATAAGGGGGAATAGAGAATGGCTCGTTATATTGGACCTACCTGTAAACTGTCTCGCCGCGAAGGCACTGATCTTTTCTTGAAAAGCGGTGCGCGTGCGTTAGATTCAAAATGCAAAATCGAAACTGCTCCTGGTCAGCATGGCCAACGCCGTGGTCGTTTGTCTGACTATGGTGTGCAGTTGCGTGAAAAGCAAAAAGTTCGTCGTATTTATGGCATCCTGGAAAAGCAATTCCGCGGCTATTACAAAGAAGCTGCTCGCCGTAAAGGTGCAAGTGGTGAAAACTTATTGAAGCTGCTGGAATGCCGTCTGGATAACGTTGTTTATCGTATGGGCTTTGGCTCTACTCGTGCTGAATCACGTCAATTGGTTTCTCACAAAGCAATCAGTGTAAATGGTAAAACCGTGAATGTTGCTTCGTTCCAAGTCGCTGCTGGTGACGTGGTTGCAGTACGTGAGAAAGCAAAAAAACAATTGCGTGTACAAAACGCATTGAGTTTGGCTGGCCAACGTAGCAACGTTGAGTGGGTTGATGTTAATAGCGAGAAAAAAGAAGGCGTGTTCAAGCGCATTCCTGATCGTATTGATTTACCTGCTGATATCAATGAGAACCTCATCGTCGAGCTTTACTCCAAGTAAGGGACGAACCGCTAACAGGTGTGGCTATGCAGACTGCAGTAAACGAATTTTTAACTCCGCGTCATATCGATGTTTCAGAAAGTGGTCCAACTCGCGCTCGAGTGGTGTTGGAACCGTTGGAGCGTGGTTTTGGACATACTTTAGGCAATGCATTGCGTCGTATTCTGCTTTCGTCAATGGCCGGTTGTGCTATTACTGAAGTGGAAATTGAAGGTGTGTTGCATGAATACAGCGCTATTGAAGGTGTTCGTGAGGATGTAATTGAAATCCTCCTTAACCTTAAAGGTGTTGCGGTCATTATGCATGGTAAGGACCACGCGGTTCTTACCCTGACTAAAAAAGGTCCCGGTGTTGTTACTGCTGCTGATATTCAGCTTGACCATGATGTGGAAATTAAAAATCCTGATCATGTAATTGCGAATATTACTGGCAATACTGAATTGAGAATGCGCTTGACCATTGCTCGTGGCCGCGGTTATCAGCCAGCTGACAGTCGTCGTCGCGATGATGATGAAAGTCGTGCTATTGGCCGTTTGCAATTAGACGCATCTTTCAGTCCGGTCAAGCGTTTGGCTTACAGTGTTGAAAGTGCACGTGTTGAGCAGCGTACTGATTTGGACAAGTTGATTTTGGATCTGGAGACCAATGGTACTATTGATCCTGAAGAGGCTATCCGTCGTGCTGCAACTATTCTGCAGCAACAACTTGCTGTGTTTGTAGATCTGGAAGGTGAAAAGCAATCAGCTCCTGAACAGAAGGAAGAGGCAATCGACCCAATTCTGTTGCGTCCGGTTGACGATCTTGAGCTTACTGTTCGTTCAGCAAACTGCTTGAAAGCGGAAAATATTTACTACATTGGTGATTTGATTCAGCGCACAGAAGTTGAGTTGTTGAAGACACCAAACTTGGGTAAAAAATCTCTTACCGAGATTAAAGATGTACTGGCTTCACGCGGTCTCTCCCTTGGTATGCGTTTGGAAAACTGGCCGCCGGCTAGCTTGAGAAGCGATTGAAAAAACTGAAATAAGCCGCTGTTATCAATTAAATGATAACAGCGGCTTATTTTTATTATTAGTTTGCCCGTCAACTCACTTCGGTGCGGGTGATTAACGAGATTGCTGTTAGCAATCCTTTTTGAAGGAAATTTGTTATGCGTCATAAATTAAGTGGTCGTCAATTAGGTCGTAATGCATCTCACCGTAAAGCTATGTTTCGCAACATGGTTATCTCTTTGGTTGAGCATGAATTAATTAAAACTACTTTGCCAAAAGCAAAAGAACTGCGCCGTTTTGCAGAGCCTTTGATTACTCTGGCTAAAGTAGATAGCGTTGCTAACCGTCGTTTAGCTTTCGCACGTTTGAACAGCAAAGAGGCTGTCGGCAAGTTGTTCAGTCAACTTGGTCCACGTTACAACACTCGTCCAGGTGGCTATGTTCGCATTTTGAAATGTGGCTTCCGTGCTGGCGATAAAGCTCCTATGGCTTACGTTGAATTGGTTGACCGTCCGGCTAAAGCTTTGGAAGCAGCTGTAGACGCTGAATAAAATACTTCTGGGTTTAACGAAAAGGCCAAGCAGAAATGCTTGGCCTTTTTGTTTTTAGCTGCAGGAAGTTTGTATCGATTATTCGCCTACGCGAGCTTCCATTTTCCGCGCATGCTTATGGTCAATGTCTCACATAACATTCAGCTTTTGTCGACTTTTCCTTATTCTGTTTTTCGATAAAATGATCAGCACAAGGACGCTAATCAAGACAGGAAGTGTTGATTAAGGATCTGGTTTCAGGATGAAACTATCAACGGATATGAGAACTACAGGCATGATGCCAGCCGATCATGAAGATCGGTTTCCCAAGCAGGATGCAACGGGGCTTGCTGGATGCAACGCCCCTTTTTTCTTTTTTTAATTTCCTTCGTCTATCCCTTCGTTTTTACCGCTTTAGCTGTTTTGGCCTTTTTAGGGTTCAATTTAAGCATGGGTGCTAAAAATCTTCCTGTGTGTGAATAGTCCAGCTGGGCAATATCTTCCGGTGTTCCTGTGGCGATAATCTGTCCGCCGCCGCTGCCGCCTTCCGGCCCTAAATCTACTATCCAGTCTGCAGTTTTGATGACATCCAGGTTATGTTCGATAACTACCACGGTATTACCGTGATCGCGCAGGCGATGCAGTACATTGAGTAACTGTTGGATATCGTAAAAGTGCAGGCCTGTGGTTGGTTCATCCAGGATATAAAGCGTTTTTCCGGTATCGCGCTTGGACAGCTCTTTGGCGAGTTTCACACGCTGGGCTTCGCCGCCCGACAAGGTAGTTGCAGATTGTCCAAGGCAAATGTAGGACAGGCCCACGTCGATTAGTGTCTGGAGTTTGTTGGCAATAGCAGGAACAGGATCAAAAAAGGCTCGGGCGTCTTCGATGGTCATTCCCAGTACTTCATTGATGTTTTTACCTTTGTACTTCACATCCAGCGTTTCGCGGTTATAGCGCTTACCTTTACACACGTCGCAGGGCACATACACGTCTGGCAGGAAGTGCATTTCCACCTTGGTCACGCCATCACCCTGACAGGCTTCGCAGCGACCGCCTTTGACGTTGAAGCTGAATCGACCCGGTTGGTAGCCACGCGAGCGCGATTCCTGGGTGCCGGCGAACAATTCGCGGATCGGGGTAAAAATCCCGGTATAGGTAGCCGGATTTGAGCGCGGGGTGCGACCAATCGGGCTCTGGTCGATATCGACACATTTATCGAACAATTCCAGGCCTTCGATCTCGTCGTAGGGAGCCGGATCAAGCGTGGTGGCGCCGTTAAGTGCCGTCGCGGCTAGCGGATGCAGGGTTGCATTGATCAATGTGGATTTGCCCGAGCCGGACACCCCGGTCACACAGGTCATTAACCCGACTGGAATCTCCAACGTCACATTCTGCAGGTTATTGCCTTTGGCGCCGCTGAGGCGCAACAGGTTTTTGCTGTCGAAAGGATGGCGTTTGGCCGGCACCGCGATTTCGCGGGTACCACTTAAATACTGGCCAGTGATGGAGTCCTTGGTCGCCATAATGGCTTTTACATTGCCTTGGGCGATGACCTGGCCGCCGTGCACACCGGCGCCCGGGCCTATGTCGATGACATGATCGGCGAGGCGAATTGCATCCTCGTCGTGCTCTACCACGATCACGGTATTGCCGATATCGCGCAGGTGGGTCAAGGTTTTGAGCAGTCGTTCATTGTCGCGTTGATGCAAGCCAATCGAGGGTTCGTCGAGGATATACATTACCCCCACCAAGCCCGCGCCGATCTGGCTGGCAAGGCGAATGCGCTGGGCTTCGCCGCCGGACAGGGTTTCGGCGCTGCGATTGAGCGTCAGGTAGTTCAGACCTACATCCACCAAAAAGCGGAAGCGATCGCGCAGCTCTTTTAGGATCTTGTCAGCGATACCCGCTTTGCGCCCGGTGAACGCCAATTTCATGTAGTAGTCGTAGGCGTCTGCGACGGGCATTTCGGTGATCTTGGGTAGCGGGCGCTCGTCGATAAATACGTTGCGCGCTTCAATGCGCAGGCGAGTGCCTTCACAGTCCGGGCAGGGTTGGCTGGAGAGGAATTTGGTCAGGTCTTCGCGTACCGAATTCGATTCGGTATCGCGATAACGGCGCTCCATATTGGTCAACACGCCTTCGAAACTATGGCTGCGTTTGTACACGTCGCCACGATCGTTGATGTAATTGAATTCAATCACCTCATCGCCCGAACCATAGAGCACTGCATCGCGTTGCTTGGCCCTGAGTTTTGCCCAAGGCGTGTTCACATCAAACGCATAATGTTTAGCGAGCGATGTGAGCATATGGAAGTAGTAGACGTTGCGTTTGTCCCAGCCGCGGATGGCGCCTTCGGACAGGCTCAGTGCCGTATCCTGGATCACTTTGTCCTCATCAAAAAATTGATGCACGCCCAAGCCGTCGCAGGTCGGGCATGCGCCGGCGGGGTTGTTGAACGAGAACAGGCGCGGTTCGAGTTCGGTCAGGCTGTAGTCGCAAATCGGGCAGGCGTGTTTGGATGAAAACAGGCGGTCGGGCGCTTCACCATCCATGTAGTTGATGCAGGCGATGCCTTCAGACAAATTCAACGCAGTTTCAAACGATTCAGACAGGCGCAGTTTCAAATCGTCGCGCACTTTAAAGCGGTCGACGACCACTTCCACTGTGTGCTTTTTCTTTTTATCCAACTTGGGTGTGTCATCCAGGTCGCACAGGATGCCGTCGATGCGCACGCGGATAAAACCATCGCGCTTGAGCTGCTCAAAGATATGCAGGTGCTCGCCCTTGCGGTCACGGATCACCGGTGCCAGCAGCATCAGCTTGGTGCCTTCCGGCAGGGCGAGGGTGGTGTCTACCATCTCGCTGATGGTCTGCGCGGTCAGCGGCGCGCCGTGTTCCGGGCAGCGCGGTTCACCCACGCGGGCGTAAAGCAGGCGTAGATAGTCATAGATTTCAGTGATAGTGCCCACAGTGGAGCGCGGGTTATGCGAAGTGGATTTTTGCTCGATGGAGATGGCCGGACTCAGGCCTTCTACGTGGTCGACATCGGGCTTTTCCATCATCGACAAAAACTGGCGCGCGTAAGTGGAGAGGGATTCCACGTAGCGGCGCTGGCCTTCGGCGTAGAGGGTATCGAACGCCAGCGAGGATTTGCCCGAACCGGACGGGCCGGTGATCACGACAAGCTTGTCGCGCGGGATATCGAGGTCAATGTTCTTGAGATTGTGGGTGCGTGCACCCCTAACAATAATTTTGTCCATTTACTGCAATCCGCCATGGCCATTCAAAACGGTCGATTATACGTGAATAGATTGCCAGTAGATGTCAGTAGCGGCGTTTCTTCTGTACGGCCGGACACATCGGCTAGCGCGACTTAATGCAAACTTGCGCAGGATTTATGGGCTGCTAGCGACGCTACTTGGTACACTGTCGTCCCTTCAATAAATGACTCTACTAACGACCGTTTTTGCCATGCAAGATTCTGCTTCTTCCCAACCCGCTGACACGACTGTGCCCTTTGAGCGCAAAGTCGTCATGTCGCTGGCCGCACTCTACACCTTCCGCATGCTCGGTCTGTTTATGTTGCTGCCGGTATTGGCGCTTTACGGCACTGAATACGCCCATCACAGCCCGTTTTTGCTCGGCCTTGCGCTGGGCGCCTATGGGTTTAGCCAGGCATTACTGCAAATTCCATTTGGGGTAATGTCCGATCGTATTGGACGTAAACCGCTGATTTTGGCCGGGTTGATCATCTTCGTGCTGGGCAGCGTGGTCGCCGCATTAGCCGATTCTGTATATGGTTTGATTCTCGGCCGTTTCCTGCAGGGCGGCGGGGCGATTTCGGCGGTGGTGATGGCGCTATTGACCGATCTCACCTCCGATGAAAACCGCACCAAGGCCATGGCGACGATTGGCGCATCGATCGGCGTTTCCTTTTCGGTCGCTATGACCTTGGGCCCATTGCTCGCGGCCTGGGGCGGCGTGGGGGCGATCTTTTGGTTGACCGCGGCACTTGGGGTGATTGGCATTTATATCCTGCTCAAGCTGGTGCCCAACGTAGCTGAATCTACCGCTAAACGCGAAGCGGTTGCGGTCCCTGGCTTGCTGGCGAAGACGCTCAAGCATCCGCAGTTGCTGCGCTTGAATGTCGGGATTTTTGTCCTGCACTTCGTGCTTATGTCGAGCTTTGTGGTATTGCCGCTGATGCTACAGGATCAACTCCATATCGCCCGCGAATACCACGGGCTGATTTATTTCCCGCTGCTCGCCTTTGCATTTGTGCTGATGCTGCCGTTTGTGATCATCGCGGAAAAGCGGCGCAAGATAAAAAGCGTTTTCCTACTGGCGGTCGGCCTGTTGCTGCTGACTGAGTTGGCGCTGATGGTGGTTGGGGGCAGTCGCGTTCTGGCGTTGCTGGTGCTGTTTGTGTTCTTTATCGCCTTCAATATTCTGGAGGCAACCCAGCCTTCGATGGTGAGCAAGATTGCTCCCGCGGGTGCCAAGGGTACGGCGACGGGGATTTATTCCACTTGCCAGGTACTGGGTGTATTTGGTGGCGGCGCGCTGGGTGGATGGTTGCTCCAGCAGCAGGGCGCCAATGCGGTGTTCTTACTCAATGCGGTATTAGTGGGGATTTGGCTGGCGGTGGCCTGGTCGATGAAACCGCCGCACTTCCTCGCCAGCGTATTGATCCCCCTGCGTGGACAGGATCATCAAGCCATCCTCGATAAATTGCGCGCAGTTGATGGCGTGGCCGAGGCGATAATCGTTGCATCGGAAAACACCATCTATCTCAAAGTGGACCAGCGCCGGGTGGATAGAAAACAGTTGGCAGCCATCGTAGATGGCGCCAGCTGATAAATGCTAAAGTGCTCGCCCCCCAACGGGGGATCAGCAGAAATTTGAATGCCGCCTATGTCTCAATCACAGGAGGCGGATACACGATAAATCAAGAGGAATTCAGTATGGCGCGCGGAATTAATAAAGTAATTTTGATCGGCAATATCGGCCAGGACCCCGAAGTGAAATACATGCCCTCCGGCGGTGCCGTGACCAACGTCAGCGTAGCCACCTCGGAAACCTGGAAAGACAAAAACACCGGCCAGCC
>DATIGS010000195.1:0-5172 GCA_035481425.1 Cellvibrio sp.
ATGATCGAATTGGCAAAACAATTACGCCAAAGCCAAACCGATGCAGAAAAATTTATGTGGCAGTTGCTGCGCAATCGCCAATTAGCAAATGCAAAATTTCGCAGGCAACATCCTATAGAAGGTTTCATTGCGGATTTTTACTGCCATGAACACAAACTCGTAATCGAGTTGGATGGCAGCCAACACTTTACAGAAATTGGAATGAGAAAAGATGCGCAACGAACAATGCGCTTGAATGAATTAGGGATTCGGGTGTTGCGCTTTGATAATCGCCAGGTGCTGACAGAGACTGGTGCGGTATTGCAGATGGTTTTTGAAAGACTGAAAAGCCCCTCACCCTAACCCTCTCCCAAAGGAGAGGGGATTGGGAGTGACGGTAACTAAGATTATCGTTAATTCGAAGCTCTGCTTTTACTCCCTCTCCCTCTGGGAGAGGGCTGGGGTGAGGGAAGCTGGGGTGAGGGCGGAGATGGCGAATCAATGCCCCTGCACAACAGCTTTACCTTCCTCGCCCGAATCCTGCACGAAATAAACCGAGATGGCTCCCAAAACCATACACATACCTGCGAGCAACAAAATATAAATCGCTTCGTTATTGAATACGTGTTTCAAAATTTGCCCTGCAACCAAACCGGACACAATTTGCGGCGCCGCGATGGTGAAATTAAAAATTCCCATATACACGCCGGTTTTGTCGGCGGGTAATGAGCCAGCGAGAATCGCGTAGGGCATGGCGAGGATTGCGGCCCAGGCGATGCCGATACCGATCATAGGGATTAATAATTCCAGCGCGCCCTTGGGTACATCCACTTGCGTCAGCAATAAGTTCACGTGCACCACCTCTGCATTTTGGAAAAATAAAAAGCTCATATAGCCCAACCCACCGGCCAGCAGCGAAAGTGAATAAGTGAGCTTGCGGCCGATGCGATTGGCGATGCGTGTCAGCACCAGCGAAAAGAGCGCGGCGAAGAGTGAATAGGCAGCGAATATAATTCCCACCCAATCGCCAGCTGCACCTTTGGCGGCAGCAATTTCGGGCGGGATTACAGCGAGTGAATGCAAATAATCTGCATCAAACCATTTGGCTTCTATGCCCCATATATGTTGCGTAATTGCCGGGGTGGTATAAACCCACATAATAAAAAGTGAAAACCAGGAAAAAAATTGCACCACGGCTAATTGGCGCATGGTCTTCGGCATATTAATAAATAATTGCCAGAAATTTCCCAAGCGCTGTGCGATGGATTTTTTTTCTTCAACGCGTGCAGCAGTCAAACCTTTGTAGCGATTGTAATCGGCAGGTGCATATTCCTTGGTGCGGATAACCGTCCATAATACGGTGAAGAACAAGGCGGTTGCGCCTATATAAAATGCCCAGGTCACCGTCGGGGCGACTTCACCTTTGGGTGCAGTATTTTCCAATCCAATCACATTGGTGAGCACAAACGGCAATATGGAGCCGATCACCGCGCCTATATTAATCAGCAGCGCCTGGATTGAATAACCGAGGGTGCGCTGTTCGTCGGGCACCATATCGGCCACCAGCGCGCGGAAGGGTTGCATGGTCACATTAAATGCGCCGTCCATTAATGCCAGCATCAAACCGCCGAATAACATGGGCGCGATAAACGCGACAAACAGCGATGCATTGGGCATTAACAACATGCCGATAGCCGCGGCAATTGCGCCACCAAGAATATATGGGCGACGGCGCCCCACGCGGTTCCAGGTGCGATCAGACGCGGCGCCGACAATCGGCTGCACCAATAAACCCATAATCGGCGCAGCGAGCCAGAACAGTGAAAGCGAATGCAGGTCTGCACCCAAATCGGAGAGCACACGGCTGACGTTGGCGTTCTGCAATGCAAATCCAAGTTGCACTCCCAGGAAGCCGAAACTGACGTTCCAGACTTGCCAGAAAGGAAGGGTAGGTTGTTTCATCGTGTATCGCCTTTGTTAGTCTTGATATTGTTGTTATTGCTGATATTTATTTTTTAATTTTTTCCCTAAAAGCAAATCCCGTTTTCAAAAAATGTTGAAAACGGGATTCACTATTCGTTGCGCTGGATAGCCTATGGGATGAATTACTTCACATAGCGCGCTTCTGTGCTTGCATTCCTGTCCCACACGTTTCCATCGCTGTAACTGCGCAATAATTTCACGTATTCGGCGTGGGTCCAGGCCAATGGAGTGGCTGCGTTAGTGCCTTCACCTTTTTGGTATTGGTAAGCATCGTTATTGCCGACGCCATCCCACACTTGTTCGGGTAGCATCATGCCTTCATTGGCGAATAACTCCATGGCTTTGACATAAGTATTGCGCAATTTTTCCATATCGATACTGCTGTTGGTTTTTGCCAACTGCAATTCATAGTGACCGCGCTCGCCGGTAAAAATTGGCCAGACGCGGCCGCG
Source organism: Cellvibrio sp. (assembly GCA_035481425.1). Classification (GTDB taxonomy): domain Bacteria; phylum Pseudomonadota; class Gammaproteobacteria; order Pseudomonadales; family Cellvibrionaceae; genus Cellvibrio. The sequence goes on from DATIGS010000195.1 coordinate 2,415, forward strand.
ACCTTGCGCGGAATTATTGGCTTCAACATAACCCAAACCATTGCTCTGGTCTTCACCATAACCATCTATACCGTAGCGGCGCCAGCCGGGAAAAGTGCCCTCGACACCGGGAAAGGTAAATTCGTATTTGGTGCGCAATAGATCGGGCAGTTTTACATTGTCATATTCAGGCAGTGTTTCCTGGATATGCGTATCGGTCGCACTGCGCACACCATAGCGCACCAATTCCAGAAATCCGCCGTCGATAATTTGTGACTCGTCGTTAATGGTTTGCGCATTGTTGGTGCCCAATGCCGAGTGATCATTCGGATCTTCATTGGCATTGATGCGCAAATAATAATTGCCATTGCCTTGCTCGCCGGTGAGTGAGCCTGCAGTGGTGTAAGTGAGCGATTCCAATTGCGCAGAATATTTATCGGCTGCAGCAAAATATTTTTCTGCACTCGCTTTGTCGCCGGCCTGGTTTGCTATATCGCCTGCCGACACAAGGCCGGCAATAACCGCGGCGATGGTCGAAGGTGAATAACCTTGTTGCTCTTCCCAGCGCTCTTGTTGGGTGTAGGGTGGGGTGATGGTTTTGTCATTCCACTGGATTTTTACTGCGCCGCCATTTACTAAAAAATCGGCGGCGGGTTTCAGCATTTTCGTGTACCAGTCGCTAATCTCTGCATCACTTAAAATGCCATCTTTCCACAGGCGCCAGCCGAGCATTAACGGCATACCGGTTTGGTCGAGTTGCACGCCTACCCATTCCGGTTCGCCATCCACATGGGTTTTTTGCAAAAACCAACCGGGCACGCCGCTGTAGCCAGCAATTTTTTCGCTCGCTTGTACTTGCTGCAAATATTCAAACGCAATGCGCGGTGATTCCGTATCGCCCAATGCCAGCATCGCCATGGCGACCTGATAAAAATCGCGTGGCCATACGGCTTTATAACCCGTAGCCGATTTCTCGGCGGATTTGGTATCGCCCCAGGGATTTGATAATGATGCGATAAATGCACCCGCGTGGGTTTTATCTTCCTGCGCCTTTAATACCATGGCGCTGGTGTACAACAATTTACCGCCGTCGGTCGCCGTGGCCGATAATTTTTCCAGCGCTGGTAGTTTTTGTAAAAAATCTTGCCAGCCGATTGCATCGCCGTCGCCGTTGTAATGGGCGAGCACTTTGTCATAACCCGTGGCGAGGGTTTTATCGGCGCTGGCGCGACTCTCGCTGGCATTTTTGCCGAAGCCCAATACAAAATCCCACTGCGCAGTGTCGCCCTGTTTGAGCGAAGGCAATTGCAAGGTGAAGGCGACATTGCCTTTGGTAGCCCCAGTGGTTGAATAAGTATTGCTGAGTGTGCCGGTTTGTTTTAATTCGCTAATGCCATCGGAAACGCCTTCAAAACCGATGGTGCTTTTCGCCACAGCGGCGCTGGTTTTTAGCGTCATGCTGCTGTTGCCGTCGGTCGCAGTCCAACTGTTGTCGCTATAGGCGGCGCTGTCGTTGCTGCCGGTATTGGCGATGGCGGGATTCACATAGGCGTAGGGAGTAATTTCATCGGTGAGTGCACGCACAATCACGCGCATCATTAAACTCTGCGAATCCGGATCGGTAAAAAAATGTTTCTCAATTTCGTATTTTCCCTCTTTGTCTTTATTCACCACTTTATAGGCGAGCGACAGCGGGCGACCTTGGGCATCCGTTTTTAAATAGCTTGTGGTAGAGAGAGTGTCTTTCTTTTCTTCATCCAAACCATCGCTGGTTTTGATAAAAAATTGCAGCTCTTGTAATTGCGCTTCATGAATTAAACCGTACATGGTTTCGGTGAGTACACCTTGCGCAATAGAGAACCAGACTTTGGAAATAGTGCCGCTTGCACCCGCATCGGTATACGCGCCCTTGGTGTATTGCTCATAGGATGTTCCTATGCCGGTTTTCCCTGCGTAGGCCCATACAGATGCTGTGCCCGGCGCACCCGGGGCGATGGACTCTGCAGGGGTATTGTTGCTTGAGCTTGTCGACGACTGGTCAGAGCAGGCGGATAACAACAGGCAGCTACTGATAGCCAGAGCAATTAGATTTTTTTTCATGACAAGTCTCTCTCTTATTTGTGTATTTCTTTATTTCTGTATTTATTTGGCCATTTGTTTATCCGGGCCGTTATCTATTCAGGTATTCGCGTATTTACGTATTCGTTGGATGTTTTACTTAGTGGCGTTTATTGCTATACCCAATCACTTCTATGTAGCACATGGATATAAGCATCCATAACCATAGCAGAAATGACTATTTCGCCACCTTAGGCGTTGACTAGAATCAACTCAAGGGAGTGCATACGTATTCAGCCTGCATACGTATGCAGTAAAGGCTAGTTCAAAAAAATTACCCTTGTTCGAAATCGTATTTTTATGAATACGTATTCTATGGCTTTTTTCTGCGGAAATTACGCGTGGCGGGTTTGCATACGTATGTAGTGGCTTGGCGAAAAAAAATCGCTCGCGTATGGTGTCTTCATCGACGCTGGGCTGATAGGGCGCAGGGTTCCGGCTAGTAACAGCTAGTAAACCAATAAAAAGCAAACGCAGAGATTTTTGTAATGACGATAACTCCCTGGTGGCGCGGTGCGGTGGTATATCAGGTATATCCACGCAGTATGATGGACGCCAACAACGACGGCATAGGTGATATTCCCGGTATTATCAGCAAGCTCGATTACATCGCGAGCCTTGGGGTAGATGCCATTTGGGTATCGCCATTCTTTAAATCGCC
>DATIGS010000196.1:0-20573 GCA_035481425.1 Cellvibrio sp.
GTATAAATAATCCAATCCAAGGCTTTTGGCTTTTTCGATCTGCGCAAGTATTGCGAACTTGCCCAAGCTACGGCTTTCCTCGCTCGCATCATAAAAGGTATATACCGCTGAGAGTCCGTCGCCCAGCTGATCACACACGGATACACCGATCAAACGTCCGTCAAGACGAAACTCGATAAATTGGGTAATTCCCCACTCACTGGTAAGAAATGCCTTGTATTGGTCTTCAGACGGCGGATACATATCCCCATCCTGATGACGACTTTCGATGTAACGAGAGTAAAGGTTGTAGTGCTCGGGAGTATTGATGTCTTGAGCGATATGCAGCGATAAGTCGCGATTGTGCTGCAAACAACGGCGCTGTGTACGATTTGGTTTAAATAGGCTTACCGGAATGCGACAGGATACGCAGGCTTGGCAGCGCAGGCATTGCGGGCGATACAGGTGCGCACCACTGCGACGGAATCCTAATTGCGATAGTTGGGTGTAAAGAGTCGGGTCGATGCTGGCTTCCGGATCAACAAATACGGTCGTTGCTTCTTGCCCGTCAAGATAACTGCAAGGATGGGGTTGGGTAGCAAAAAGTTTGAGGGTCGAGAGGTCGGACATAAATGCCTCGCGCAGATCCGGTTATTCCCAAGCAGTGATGGTCAAGTTTGACCAAGGCAAAGAATTGACAACAGGTTTATTGGTAAAGTTTATCAGCATTCGCTGGAATTCTTCACGCGGGATTTCAACTGCGCCCAAGCTAAACAAATGATCGTTCGCAACCTGACAATCAATTAATTGAAAATCCCACGCGCGTAATTGCCGAACCAAATGTGCAAAGCCAACTTTGGAAGCATTATCCGCGCGGCTAAACATAGATTCACCAAAAAATACTTTCCCTAGCGCTATACCATAGAGTCCGCCGACCAATTCATTATCGCGCCAGACCTCGACCGAATGGGCCAGGCCGCGTTCGTGCAATGCACAATACCCGGCAATAATCTCATCACTAATCCAGGTTCCATCCGCATAAGCGCGTGGCGCCGCGCAGGCAGTCATCACCGCGCGGAAACAGTTATCAAAACTCACCTGATAAACACCTTGGCGCAATGTTTTGCGCAAACTTCGTGAGATGTGCAATTGATCCGGGAAGACAACTGTGCGTGGGTTGGGGCTCCACCACAGGATAGGGTCGCCTGGATTAAACCAGGGAAAAATCCCGCGATGATACGCAGCGAGAATTCGGTCTGGTGATAAATCACCGCCGACGGCAAGTAAGCCGTCGGGTTCTTGCAATGCGTCAGCGGGATCAGGAAAGTCGTAATTGGCGGGGCTTAACCACGGAATTGAAATCATAGAATCTGTATCAACAGTTTATATTCATAAACAACAAAGTTTATCGGTTCTGGCTATAGTGAAGTTTACAAAACATTTCTCGCTCATTTGAGTTACTTGGCGCGTTTTTTGAGTGTAAAAGTGTAGCGAGAAATCAGTCAATAATTTGTTATTACCTTTAATGCTTGAGAAATTTAAGGCTATGCTTAGGAGTATCGATTAATAGTTAATTTTTTATAGCATGTCGTTGTCCAAATCGTTTACTGTTTGAGTAATCTGTCGTTTGCCGCTTTAGTCGCTAACCCGAGGTAGATTATGAGTATATTCAGTCATTACCGCGAGCGTTTTGAAACTACCCAGCAGGAAGAATTGACGATTAAGGAGTATCTGGAACTCTGTAAAAAAGACCCTAGTGTTTACGCATCTGCTGCCGAGCGCATGCTGATGGCAATTGGTGAGCCGGAGATGGTCGATACCTCTCAGGATGCTCGTCTCAGTCGAATTTTTTCCAACAAAATTATAAAACGCTATAAAGTTTTCAATGAATTTTATGGCATGGAAGAATGTATCCAACAGATAGTGTCGTTTTTCAAACATGCGGCCCAAGGGTTGGAGGAAAAGAAACAAATCCTCTATTTGCTAGGTCCCGTCGGTGGTGGTAAATCCTCGCTTGCGGAGATGCTGAAAACCTTAATGGAAAAAATGCCAATTTATTGCATTAAAGGTTCGCCGGTTTTTGAATCGCCACTCGGTTTATTTAATCCGGATGAGGATGGAAAAATCCTCGAAGAAGATTATGGCATTCCCCGTCGCTATATTAAGACGATTATGTCTCCTTGGGCGGCGAAGCGCCTGCACGAATTCCATGGTGATATTACCCAGTTTAAAGTCGTAAAGATGTATCCCTCCATTCTCAACCAGATTGCGATTACCAAAACTGAACCTGGCGATGAAAATAATCAGGATATTTCATCGCTCGTTGGTAAGGTGGATATTCGCCAACTGGAAGAGTTTCCCCAAAACGATCCGGATGCCTACAGTTTTAGTGGTGGCTTGTGCCGCGCTAATCAGGGGTTAATGGAATTTGTGGAAATGTTCAAAGCGCCGATCAAAGTGCTGCATCCATTGTTGACTGCAACTCAAGAGGGTAATTTCAATAGCACAGAAGGGCTGGGAGCAATTCCATTTGACGGGGTTATCCTTGCGCATTCCAATGAATCCGAATGGCAGAATTTCCGTAACAACAAAAACAACGAGGCATTTATTGACCGTGTTTACATCGTCAAAGTGCCTTATTGCTTGCGGGTTACGGAAGAGATGAAGATTTACGAAAAATTATTGCAAAACTCTTCGTTATCCAAAGCGCCTTGTGCTCCAGATACATTGCGGATGTTAGCCCAATTTTCGGTGTTGTCGCGCATTAAAGAGCCGGAAAATTCCAATATCTTTTCGAAGATGCGTGTCTACGATGGTGAAAACTTGAAAGACACAGATCCACGGGCAAAATCGCTGCAAGAATATCGGGATGCGGCGGGTGTGGATGAGGGCATGAATGGTTTGTCCACTCGTTTTGCTTTCAAGATCTTATCCAAGGTATTTAATTTTGATCCGACCGAAATTGCTGCCAATCCGGTGCATCTCATGTATGTATTGGAGCAGCAGATCGAGCAGGAACAGTTCCCTAAAGAAGTGCAAGAAAAATATCTGAATGCCTTGAAAGAATACATTTCACCTAAATATGTTGATTTTATTGGCAAGGAAATCCAAACCGCTTATTTGGAATCCTATGCTGAATACGGCCAAAATATTTTTGACCGCTATGTTACCTATGCTGATTTCTGGATTCAGGATCAGGAATATCGTGACCCTGAGACCGGTGAAATTCTCAATCGCTCCTCTCTCAATGACGAACTGGAAAAAATTGAGAAACCAGCGGGAATTAGCAACCCGAAAGATTTTCGCAACGAGATTGTCAATTTTGTATTGCGAGCTAAAGCGAATAATGCGGGTAAAAATCCGGATTGGCGCAGTTACGAAAAACTACGCATCGTGATTGAGAAGAAAATGTTCTCGAACACCGAAGATTTGTTACCAGTTATTTCTTTCAACGCCAAGGCATCTGTGCAAGACAAGAAAAAACATCACGATTTTGTACAGCGTATGGTGGAGCGCGGCTACACCGAGAAACAAGTGCGGTTGTTGTCAGAGTGGTATTTGCGGGTAAGAAAGTCGCAGTAATTAAATGTGCAACCTGAAAGCGTCTTACGTTAATCACGTTAAGGTTGGATTATGAGTTACATTATTGATCGACGCCTCAATGCTAAAAACAAAAGCGCCGTAAATCGCCAACGCTTTTTACGGCGCTATCGCCAACAAATCCAAAAAGCCGTCTCCGACGCCGTTAGTGAACGATCCATCACCGATATCGATAAGGGCGGTAAAATCAGTATTCCCGCCCGTGACATCAGTGAACCCAGTATTTACCACGGCCAAGGCGGCCACAACGAACGCGTCCTGCCAGGAAATAAACACTTTTCCGAAGGCGATAAAATTGCGCGGCCGGAAGGAGGCAGCGGGCAGGGCAGTGGTGGTAATGCGAGTAATTCCGGAGAGGGGATGGATGATTTCTCATTCACACTTTCGCAAGAAGAATTTCTCGATTTTATGTTTGATGGGTTGGAATTGCCAAACCTGGTCAAGCGGCAATTGTCCGGCTTGGAAGAATTTAAAACAGTGCGCGCCGGCGTCGCCAATGAGGGGCAGCCGGGGCGGATGAATATAGTTCGATCATTGCGTTCGGCCAATATGCGACGTATCGCGTTAACGTCGGGCAAGCGGCGGCAGTTGGCGGAGTTGCAAGAAGAATTATTGGCTCTGGAAGCATCTCCTGAGATCGAACGCGACAAGGTACGCTTGCAACAATTGCGTGACGCGATTGCAAAACTGGAAAAAGCGATTGGCCGTATTCCCTGGTTGGATACATTCGATCTCAAATATAACCTGCATATTAAACAGCCCATCCCCCGATCCAAAGCCGTCATGTTTTGCGTGATGGATGTATCCGGTTCCATGGACCAAGCCACCAAGGATATCGCCAAGCGTTTTTTTATTTTGCTATATCTGTTTTTACAGCGAAGCTACGAGAAAACAGAGATCGTTTTTATTCGCCATCACACCAGCGCAAAAGAAGTGGATGAGGATGAATTTTTCCACTCGCGCGAAACTGGCGGTACGGTTGTATCAAGTGCGTTGCGCTTAATGCACGAAATTATTCAGGAACGATATTCGCCAGAAATTTGGAATATTTATGGCGCCCAAGCTTCAGATGGCGATAACTGGGGCGAAGACTCCGATGTGTGCCGCGATATCCTGGTTGATGATCTCCTGCCTAATTGCCAGTATTTTTCCTATATCGAAATTACCAACAATGAGCATCAAGCGCTCTGGACTACTTACGAATCTATCCACGATGAATATCCGGATAGTTTCGCGTTGCAGCACATCCGCGAAGTCAGTGATATCTATCCCGTATTCCGTGAACTTTTTCATAAGAAGGTCGCATGAATAAACCCCTGTTTGTGACATCCGAATGGAATTTTGATTTGATTCGGGAGTGCGACCAAATTCTCAGTGAAATCGCAAAAGAATTTGGTTTGGATACCTATCCCAATCAAATCGAGGTAATCAGTTCCGAGCAAATGATGGATGCTTATTCATCCGTAGGTATGCCCATTGGCTACAGCCACTGGTCGTACGGAAAACAATTGCTGAGCACTGAGCACTCCTACAAACGTGGACAAATGGGATTGGCTTATGAAATTGTGATTAATTCCAATCCCTGTATTGCATATTTAATGGAAGAAAACACCATGACCATGCAGGCGTTAGTTATTGCCCATGCCTGTTACGGTCATAACTCTTTTTTTAAGGGAAATTATTTGTTCCGCACCTGGACCGATGCCAGCTCCATTATCGATTATTTGGTCTTCGCCAAAAATTATATCAGCAAGTGTGAAGAGCGCTACGGTATAGCGGCGGTGGAGGATGTTCTGGATTCATGCCATGCACTGATGAATTATGGCGTGGATCGTTATAAGCGTCCTTATCCTATTTCAGCTCATGAAGAAGAGCGTAGGCAGAGTGAGCGCGAAGAATACCTGCAAAAACACGTGAATGATTTGTGGCGCACGATCCCCAAATCAGCCGCGAGTGATACCCAAAAAAATGCACCCCGTTTTCCTGCGGAGCCGCAAGAAAATATTTTGTATTTCCTGGAAAAAAATTCGCCCTTGTTAGAACCATGGCAGCGTGAAGTTATTCGTATTGTACGCAAGATTGCGCAATATTTTTATCCGCAGCGGCAAACCCAGGTCATGAATGAGGGTTGGGCAACTTTTTGGCACTACACATTATTAAATGAGCTGCATGCGCGTGGTTATGTAGGCGATGGTTTTATGCTGGAATTCTTGCAGTCCCATACCAGCGTTGTTGCGCAACCTGCATACGATAGTCCGTACTTCAGCGGCATCAACCCGTACACCTTGGGTTTCTCAATGATGAGCGATATTCGTCGCATCTGTGAAAACCCAACCGAAGAAGATCGCCTCTGGTTTCCGGAAATCGCCGGTTCAAATTGGAAAGAGACGTTGCAGTTTGCGATGAAAAACTTTAAAGACGAAAGTTTTATCTTGCAATTTTTATCACCAAAAGTCATGCGTGACTTGAAATTGTTCAGCATTGTTGATGACGACCAGCAAGATAAAATTAATGTAGACGCAATTCATAATGAGTCAGGTTTCAAGCGCCTGCGTGAAACCCTGGCCGGACAATATAATTTGGGCAATCGTGAACCGAATATTCAAGTTTACAACGTTGATGTGCGAGGCGACCGCTCGTTAACCTTGCATCATTACATGCACAACCGCCGCCCTTTAGGTGACTCAACCTCGGAAGTGTTAAAACATTTACATCGCCTGTGGGGGTTTGATGTGCATTTGCATTCGGTGGATGGCGAAGAAATCAAACAGAGCTATCACTGCCCGCAAAAACAATCTTAGCGATTTTTTATGGCAATGGATTGCTATGCGTCGCCCTTCAAAAGCCCAGCTTTTCGCCTTGCTCTTTAAGCAATTCCCTTCAATATTTAAACGCTAAATTTTCTTGAGCTACTTTCCTGGTGCTGATAGCCTTTCGGCGCCATTGACTTGGGGTCGATGGTTATTTTTAGGGCACCACAAAGGGATTCACTAATGAAAAATAAATTAATTGCTCTCGGTTTATTGGTTTGCAGTAGTGTTGCGCAAGCTACGATTTATGACTTCACCTTTTCTTCTGGTGATCAGGAATTGCTGACAGGTCATGTGGATACGCACAAAGACGCTCTTTTTGTAACGGGTATGACTTCTTGGTCACCTGGCAATGGTTATATCGTAAATCCAGTTATTCCTGATTTTGCTGTTGGTTCATTCCCCGATAATCAGTGGAAGTTGGGGGCGGTACAGTTGGATGGATCGAGTTACGATATTGCTGATAATTGGGATGGAATAATTGGTGGTTCCTGGGGATTTGCTTCAGATGTGGACGCAGAAAATGTGAGTTACTTAGGCGTCCAAGCTCCAGTTAATCCATTTTTTAAATTTTTCATGTCCATCGGGATAATGAAAACATATTTTCCTATGGTGGACTTTTTGTCATACGAGGGTTACAGCCAATCGACATTGCTTCCTGATGGCTCTTTCCATTCCGGGTTGCATAATTTTTTCGCCTACGACTCGACAGCATTTCCTCCGCTAACTATGGATGATTTTTCGCAATCTGTCTCCTTGTTGTCATCGGGTGGAACTTATCGAGTATCGCAGAGAGCTGAAGTTCCTGAATCTGGTTCATTGGTCATGCTATTGATTGGCTTGATCGCACTGGTTGTGGGGCGAGTTGCTACGCGGAAATAATCTACATTAGTAGAACTGAACTAAAGCAAGGGCCTAGGGTCAGCATATTGCTGTAACCTACGCCCTTTTTCTTTTTGGGAAACCCAGAAAGGACAATTAAATAATAATCAGGATATTTTTATGGATAAGCGTTTTTTACTGCTGTTGTTGACAGCATTCTGTTGTTTCGCCCCATGTGTACACGCGCGCGAAATTGCCCTGACCTTTGATGATGCACCAACGCCTGATTCCGCGTTGATGACAGGTGCCGAGCGCACACAAAAATTGATTAATACCTTAAAGCAGGCCAAGGTGCCGGATGCTTTGATTTTCGTAAAAGCCAATAATATAGACTCGCAAACTGGGTTGCGATTAAAACAATACACAGATGCCGGGTTTCATTTGGCGAACCACAGCTTTTCTCATCAGTCTGCAAATCAAATGAATATCAATAGTTATGCAGAGGATGCTTATAAAGCGCACTTGGCTCTAAAACCATTTAATAATGTATTGAAGTACCATCGCTTTCCGTATTTGCATTATGGAAAAGACCTCCCGGACGTAAACCAATTGCAGGAGCTATTAGCGGAATTGGGTTATAGGGATGGTTATGTCACTGTCGATAATTATGATTGGTATATCAGTTCATTAATCACTAAGGCCGTTGAAGAAAAGAAAACGATTGATTATGAAAAGGCCCGCGATTTCTATGTAAATAGCCTCTACGATTCCATTGAATTTTACGATGCAATTGCCAAGAAAACCTTGAAGCGCTCTCCGCGGCATGTGCTCTTGTTGCATGAAAATGATGCGGCTGCATTATTTGTCGGAGATTTGGTCAATCACTTGCGCACTAAAGGCTGGAAAATTATTTCGCCCCAGCAGGCATACAAAGATCCTATTGCAAAGGATTTCCCGCAAGTTGCTTTTCACAAACAGGGCAGGGTTGCCGCTATCGCCAATAGCAAAGGTGTTCCTGAAGCCGAATTGCGCCATCCATCAGAAAATGAACAATATCTCGATCAGGCATTTGCGAAAGCAGGTGTGCTTATTAATCCTTAATAAACAACAGTAAGGAAATTAAATGATATTCAGGAAAGTGCTTTTGTTGTCATTAGTGTTAAGTGCCAGCAGTGTTATGCATAGTGTTTATGCCAATCAAATTCCGCCCTTCGGTTATCGCCCCTATGAAACTATAAGTATCCATGCCAACAGTAACAAAAAAGATTACGAGCTTTATGTTCAGCTGCCGAAGTCTTATCCAGATACAAAGAAGGCTTACCCGGTAATTATTGTCAATGACACCAGTTTTGCTTTTCCTATTACTAATGGTGCTATGGCATTGATGGGTGGTGCTGTTGTTGAAGAAGCAATTGTCGTAGGTATTTCTTACTCAAGGGGTGATGACCGCATGCTTAGTCGTACGCGTGACTATACACCCACTTTTTCGCCCGTGGAAAAGAGTGGCTATTCAAGTGCTACCCGTTTGGCTTCCGGGCATGCCAAGGAATATGTGAGTTTTATTGAGAGTCAGGTTATTCCGCTACTCAAAAAAAACTACCGTATTAATGCGGAGAAGAGGGTATTTGTTGGTCATTCTTTTAGTGGTTTGCTGGGGATCTATATATTGTTTAAAAGACCTGGCCTGTTTACTGATTATATTATTGGTAGTCCATCCCTTTGGTACGATGATCGAGTTATGTTTGACATGGAAAAAGAGTATTCAACATCCCACAAAACACTACCTGTTAACGTAGCTATGTTTGTTGGATCGTTGGAGGATGATTACCATCCGATGGTGAAAGATTTGTTAGCGATGGAGAAGCAACTGCGCTCACGTAATTATGAAGGACTTAAATTGCACGTTGAGGTAATGAAAGGGGAGAACCATCACAGTATTTTCCCTGGGTTATTATCCAAGGGCTTGATGGCAACGCTGCCACTGAAAAAATAGCAGTTCCTTTTTATGGCTACCATCGCGGCAGCCGTGATTATCTTTTTAATTCATACACACACATATTCACCGCTGAAGCCAAATTCAGGGATTCAATTGCACCGCAACCAGTAATGGTAAAAGGTTGTGCGTTCATTGCTTGTAATGCTTCGCGCGGTACGCCGCGCGCTTCGTTGCCAAATACATAACAGTCATATTGTTTGAAACTGCTATCACTTAATGCATTTCCGTTCATGTCCAATGTTGCGATGGAATCGAAGCGTGTGTTAATCGCTTCGAGCGGTACATCCAATTCGATAGGTACATGGAAAATCGCTCCCATGCTGGAGCGCACAACTTTGGGGTTGTAAGGATCAACCGAACCCGGGCTGAGCAAACAGCGGAAATTACCAAACCAGGCGAGGCTGCGTAATATGGTGCCGAGATTGCCCGGGTCTTGTACTTCATAAAGATAAATTGTTTTTTCGTTCGATAGTGTATTTGCGCTAGCGGTTAGCAGCGGAGCAACAGCGATAATTCCCTGCGGCGTTTTGGTATCCGAAAGTTGCGCCATATGTTTTTCGCTGACCAGATGCGTTTTAAACTGGCTGGGAAAATGTTGGTATGACTCGGTGACGAATAATTCGCTCCGGGCTAAAGCAGGATTTTTCGCAGCGGCTTTCTCCAGCTCCAGAATCAGGTGCTCGCCTTCCACGAGAAAATGACCGAATTCTGTACGGTATTTTTTTTGGTGAAGTTTTTTTACATCATCAAGTTTCATTAGGCTGCTTCTGCAATAGCTGACGAGAATGGTGCAATTGTAACAGCTGCGCTTGATAAAAGCAGGTTGAGGGGATGCGTAACGAATTACAGGGGGATAGTGAATAAGAGAAAACAGGATCTAAAAAATCTGGCGGGAATAGTTCCCGCCAGATATGGGTGACGCGATTATTGCAGCGATTATTTCGCGGTGATTACTACATCGTCTACAAACATGTTAATACTGCCCGCAGGACCTTCGGCGTAAATAATAAAATCATTAATGACGCAGTCCGCAGGAATTGTCAGGTCGCCGGTTAAGGTGGTCCAACTACCTTCGCTAACTGCTCCTGTATTGGCAACCCAACTATAAGTAGTATCGCTACCGCACGTGAGTTTACGCGTGATATTCACGGGAGCAGTAGCGGCGCCTTGAATGGTAACTGCCATGCTCACTGAATAGGTTTTGCCGGCAGCGATCAGTGATTTCAAATTATTGTAAACCGCCGGGCCATTGCCGCTGCGGTTACTTAATTTCAAACTGTAGCTACCTGATTGCGCAATTTCAGTGGTTGCTGCAACGGTACCGGCCCATGACGACCAACCATTAACATTGCCCAATTCAAAATCGCCATTGCTCACCAAATTGGCTGTGACAATTTCACGCACCGAAACATCGTCCAGATAAATATCAATGCCACCGGCTGGGCCTTCGGCATAAATCAACAGATCGGTTAGCTCGCATTCCGGCACATTTAATTGGCCGGATAATTCAACCCACTGCAAATCATTGATGGTGACAGGACTAATTAACCAGCTGTATGAATCCGTACCTGCACAACCAATTTTGCTGGTGATGTTTACCTGCGCTGATTCAGCGCCCGCAATACTTGCCCAGAGTTTTACCTGATATTTGCCCCCGGGTTTCACCAGCGATTTCAAACTGTAGGCGGCGGGCCCATTGCCGCTGCGATTGCCAAGTTTTAATGCATAGCTGCCATTGTGTGGATTCAATGTATCGGCAGTGATGGTTCCGCCCCAACTAAACCAGCCACTTGTGGTTCCATTTTCAAAATTGCCATTTGTAATTAAATTCTGGCCGAGGCCAATACCGGCATCGGGTGCGTGGAATTTCACGGAATCTATGTTGGCAACACCGAAGACATTATTGAATTTAATGTACAGGTCATGTTGGCCACTGACAGCGGGCCAGGGAATGGTGATAGTTTTTGTGGTGCCCCAACCGCCAGAAGTTTCCAATTCTTTTTCTGCTAGTGGCGCCGCGTCCAAACTATCCAAATGGAAAGAGATTGATCCCAGGTCTGCATTGCCTTTGAGATAAGCAATGGTCAGTTGATCCCAGGCAGTTTGGAAATTTACTTTTTTGAACGAGATCCAATCACCCTGGTCGGTGTAAGAAACCACATCGCCCGCGGCGATAATACCCTGGCCTTCATCGTACTCTTCAGCTTGTAGTGTTATGCCGGTAGCATCGCCTGACCAACCGGTGGGTACATAATCCGGCACTGTGCAATTGGTTCCACCCGCGACATAGCAGAGCATCCATTCAAAACCGGGGCGCAGGCTTTTATCGGAGCGAATCAAATAAGCATTTTCTCGCCACATATTGCCTTGCAAATGGCCCCAATGGGTGACGCCAACGACGGACGGGTTATCCCAGAAAATACTGAATAAATCGCGCACCCGATTTGCGTGTTGCGCATCATTTTTGAAATTCAAATCGAATTCAGAAATGTAGATGGGCAAGCCGGTCGCCGCGAGAGTTTCGAGATTGGCTTTCACCACCGCGTTTTCGGCGCGCTCTAGAAAGTGTGCTTGCAAACCAATGCCATCAATCAGGTCGCGCTCTTGCAGCAATCTAATCAACTGCAAATATTCCTGGGTGAAGGATTCCATAATTAAAATTTGGTAATCATTCAGCAGCAATTGCGCGTTGGGGAAATGCACGCGTGCCATCTCAAACGATTTAATCATCCAATCCCAACCGGTGACACCCGCACCGCCCAGCGCATTTCGATAAGCCGGTGGTGCATGCAATGGCTCATTGACTACGTCGATCATTTGCACATCGGGATAACGCTGCGCAACCGCCGCCATCCACTCATCGATTTCGGCGAGTTGTTCTTCGGCGGTTAAATTATTCATCCAGCCCGGCGCTTGTTGGCCCCATACCAGTGTGTGCATTTTGAAGGGCATACCATTGGCTTTGGCGAAGTTATAGGCCTTATCCAGGTCGTCCCATTTCATTTGGTCGCGAGTACTTTCGACGCTGCCCCATTTACCGGCGTTGCCGGGCGTCAATTGATTGAAGTAGGTGGGCAGGTCTTCAAAATCGGCCGCGGTGTCCGCCGCAGAGCCGAGGAAGCGATTGCCAATGGCAGTAAATACTCGAACAGAATTGGATGCTGTTTTATTGCCACTGGGGTCATAGGCGGTAGCGGTATAAATCTGGCGACCATTGTCATCACTGGTGACTGGAATATTCAAAGTGAAAGGGGCTTTGCTAACTTGGCCAATCACTTGACCATTGAGTTCAAATACCACTTTGCGTACCGCGACATTATCGTTGGCTTGCGCATTTAGAGTGATAGTGGCATTGCTGGTAAATAATTTTTTGTTTGCCGCAAGGCTGATGCTAGGCGCGTCGCTATCGCACTTTTTGCCGTTAATCGCGAGCACATACCCGGTTGGTGCTGTATAGACTCCAGTGCCTATGTAACCGAAACGGTATTCACCGCCGCTGCGAATCGTTTGGTATTGCAAGTAAGACGGCGAGTTAACCAGATAGCCGCCTTCGGTCGCGCTGTAATTGGCCTGATAACCATCGCGGATACTGGTATTACCCACATCCAGCAAAATTTGGAAACTCTTGGCAACTTCACCGGTTTTATTCACGACGGACGACCAACCTTGATAAGAGGTGGGATTGGTCCAGGTGGAATAAAGGCCCGAGTTAACGGCATAGCCGCAGTTGCCGGGATTAATCGTCTGTGCTGCGATGCCTGAACTCAATGCGAGCAGGCTCACCGCACAACTGAGCGGGAGTGATTTGGTAAGCATGGGTGTCTCCGATGTTATTGATTATTGCGTTGGAGCCAGGGTTATTTCCTTTTACCGTGCGGGGATCTGTGGATACGGGAAAGACAGCACAAATAACCTTATGGTCATTCATACTAGTAGGCAAGTGCTATTGAAATCAATAGCACTTATCGGACATGTAAGATTAATTTTTTAATACAGGCAGGTTTAACCAGTCGCTCAAGCTTGGCTGGTTATATCAGCCAGCATCGCTTTGGCGACCGCTTCTGCGACTTTGATTCCGTCCACACCCGCAGACAAAATCCCGCCCGCATAACCGGCACCTTCACCCGCCGGATATAAGCCGCGTGTATTTACACTTTGCAGTGACTCATGTTCGCGCGTAATGCGCACGGGCGATGACGTGCGCGTTTCTATTCCGGTCAGCACCGCGTCGTTGCGATCAAAGCCGCGAATTTGTTTACCAAATTCGGGCAGGGCTTCGCGAATCGCTTCGATTACATAATCTGGCAAGGACGGGGCAAGATCACCGAGCAACACACCGGGTTTGTACGAAGGTTCCACTTCACCAAATTCGGTGGAAGGTTTGCCGCGGATAAAATCGCCCACCAATTGGCCGGGCGCGCAGTAATCTTTGCCGCCCAATTCATAAGCGCGCGATTCCAATTTTTCTTGCAGTTCAACGCCGGCGAGTGGGCCGCCCGGGAAGTCTTCTTCCGGATTAATTCCCACCACTATACCTGCGTTGGCATTGCGTTCATTGCGCGAATATTGGCTCATGCCATTAGTTACCACGCGTTCCGGCTCGGAGGTGGCAGCAACCACTGTACCGCCGGGGCACATACAGAAACTGTAAACGGCGCGACCATTTTTTGCGTGATAAACCAATTTGTAATCTGCAGCGCCCAGTTCAGGATGACCGGCATATTTGCCGAGGCGCGCATGGTCGATCAGTGATTGCGGATGCTCGATGCGAAAGCCTACTGCAAAGGGTTTTGCTTCTACGTACACACCGCGTTCATGCAATTTCCGGAAGGTATCGCGCGAGCTGTGGCCCAATGCAAGAACAACATAGCGACTGCACAGCGTTTCACCATCCGCTAATGTTACGCCCTGAATGCGACCGTTTTCGATAATAAAATCGGTCACTTTGTTTTCAAAACGCACTTCACCGCCGAGCGTTTTAATTTCTTCGCGCATTGCTGCGACCACACCGGTTAAACGGAAGGTACCTATGTGCGGTTTGCTCACGTACATAATTTCTTCCGGCGCACCGGCGCGCACAAACTCGTGCATGACTTTACGGCCGTAAAATTTCGGATCTTTAATTTGACTGTAGAGTTTTCCATCAGAAAATAAACCAGCGCCACCTTCACCAAATTGCACGTTGGATTCCGGTGTTAATACTTTGTTGCGCCAGAGTGCCCAGGTGTCTTTCGTTCTTTTGCGCACATCTTTACCGCGCTCCAGCACAATGGGTTTAAAACCCATTTGCGCGAGCGTAAGTGCGGCAAATAAACCGCATGGGCCAAAGCCAATCACCAATGGGCGCTCGGTTAAATTGTCCGGCGCTTGTGCAACCGGGTAGTAATTGGTGTCGGGAGCAGGGCGGATATTTTTATCATCAGCAAAACGCTGCAAAATTTTTTCTTCGTGATTCGCCTGCAAATCGATGATGTACACAAAGGTAATTTCGCTGTTTTTTTTGCGCGCGTCGTAACTGCGTTTAAATACGGTGAAATCGAACAAGTCCGTATCTTTTATTTTCAGGCGCTTAACGACAGCGGCGCGCAGTGCTTCAGCAGGGTGATCCAACGGCAGTTGGAGTTCGGTAATGCGGATCATAAAGGCTCCTGGCCGGTGACTTTCCGGCAAAAGGATGGGATGGAAAGGCGCGCATTTTACGCTGCCTGAACCGGTGCGTCACCGGTTGCTGTGGGTGTTGCCAGGTGATGGGCTTTTTTATGCGTGTTTTATAGTAACCAAGCCCTTACAATAGCGGCATTTTCGCAGTTAATTCGAGTTATCCATGGCCAGATCCAAAAGTAGCAACCGTTGGTTGGAAGAGCATGTCAACGATCCTTATGTCAAAAAAGCGCAGGTTGATGGCTATCGCGCACGCGCGGCTTATAAGCTGATTGAGCTGAACGAAAAAGACAAATTGATCCGCCCGGGCATGATGGTCGTGGATTTGGGTTCGGCGCCGGGCAGTTGGTCGCAAATTGCCGGGCGTTTGGTCGGCGTGAAAGGGCGGGTGATTGCTTCGGATATCCTGCCAATGGACTCACTTGAGCATGTCGATTTTATTCAGGGCGATTTCACCGAAGAATCGGTTTTTAACCAGATCATGGAAAAATTGGGCGGCAATCGCGCTGATGTGGTGATTTCCGATATGGCGCCCAACATTAGCGGTGTAGATGCGGTTGACCAAGCCTCATCCATGTATCTGGTTGAACTTGCATTGGATATGGCGCGCAGCGTGTTAAAACCAAAAGGCGATTTTGTCGCAAAAGTTTTTCACGGCGAAGGTTACGACGATTATGTGAAAGATGTGCGCACTTCATTTGAAAAAGTGGTCATCCGTAAACCCGACGCTTCACGCCCCCGCTCGCGCGAAGTCTATGTTGTTGGAAAAGGCTTTAAAGGCTGATCTGTTGAAATCATGTTGGCGAAGACAATTGCTGGATAGTTTCATCAATATGCGCTGACAATTGCTGCAGCAGCGCGCGATGTGATTCTTCCATCTCTGTGTCTCGCGCATTATCGATCAGTGTTTGGATGTGTTTTTCGGCTTTTATGCGGTGAGAAATAATATAGCCAGTATCATTTTCGGAAAGCGATGCACCCAAGTGTTCGATAATCATTTCGCCAGCTTCTTTATCCGGGTCGGGCACGGAAGGCAAATCACCGAGCTCACGAATTGCTGTGGTGAGTTTTCCCAGAAATAATTTTCGATGGGCGACAATGCTGCGCAAGCGTGCTGCTTCAGCAGAACCATCAATTCGTTCGATGGCATCTTCGTAGTGATCAACACTTTCGCGGCATGCCACCAGCAGTTCATTGAGTACGACTTCGATATCGGAAAGTATGCGAAACATGGAACGTTCCTCGTCCTGTTAATTCAATTTAATCCGGTGAATTCCTGTTACCTACATTGGCTGCATCGCTGCTGATCTAACTATTATCAGTGGGGGCAGGGCGTATGACTTCGAGCGCCTGAGGAATAACTTCAAATTTGGCCGGTGTTTTACTTATCAGTTCCCCGTCGGCAATAATATCTTTGGGTCTCCGGGTAACTATTTCAATCCGCGTTCCCGAAATGGTAAATGTTTTTGGCATGTGATTGTGTTTTCCGTAACGCAAAAAAGGCGCATTGCGCAACAATTCCCACAGTGTTGAAGGTGCCAGGCTATAAAGGCATAGGGCACCATCATCAATTTTCGAGTTTTCATCAATCACATTGCCCCCGCCATAATAACGTCCATTGCCCACGGCGAGTTGAATGGAGTGAAGCCGGTGTTCCGCGCCATTTACTTTGATCGTCACATGGAAAGGGCGGTTTTTTTTAAATGCCGAGAAGGCGGCTTTCAGATAGCTAAACACGCCCCATTTTTTCTTCACTTCAGGCGTTAATTCGCTGGTTACTTTCACTCCCAAGCCGATATGGGCGGCGTTTAAAAAGTAGTGCCCATTAATCACGCCCAAATTAATCCGGCTTTTGTAGTTGTCGACAATAATTTGGAAGGCCTCATCCACATTATTTGGAATATCCAACGAATGGGCCAAATCATTTGCAGTGCCTAAAGGCAGGATTGCAAAAGGCACTTGGTATTTATACAACGCCCCTGCTGCCGAACTAATAGTGCCATCGCCACCACCTAATATGACGAGTTGGACTTGCTGCGAATAATCCTGAATATATTGCGCCGTTTGTTTTGCGCTGGATGACGTTTTTTGGATGACGTTGATGCCACTGTTTTCGAGCAGGGCCACGCCTTCGTTGATATCGGTATCTGCGCCACTGCGGCTGTTGGAATTCAAAATAATCAAGGCAGTTGTGTTTGTGTCCATCAATTTAATTTCCACCGTGCCGCTGATGAGCAATTTTACATAAACGTTTGTAATGTCTTCAGGTTGTGGGATAGCGACAATCTATAAACCACTCAAATACAGGGGAATATTTTTTCGAGTCGCGGTACTTGGAGCCTTAGGGGGATATAAAGCAAATAATTTGCCAGCGGACAAGGTAGTTTGTGATGCAACGCAGAGTTTGTATTTTCCATTGAAGTTTTTTGGGCCGCCGCCGATAACTTGGTGACCTTATGGAGAATATGTATGGATGTTACTTCTACCCCGCTTGGTTACTCTGCGCTTATCAGCAACACAGCGCAGTCCAGGAATGCTGCCACGTCGGCCAGTACAGCGCATAGTCTCGATACCGCTGAGGTGCAAGCGGAACTTGCAGCTCCTGCGTTGCCAACGATGACCCCATCCCAGTCCCAATCCTTAACCCCGATTTCCACCGCGCCGGCCACAATAGTGACGATCGGGAAAAGCTATGAGCCACCACAAGTCTATGAGGAGCCGGTGGTAGTTAATCTCCTGCGCGATAAAAGTCACAGCAGTCCTGCGGCAACAACTACCTCCCAGGCGCTACTGAATTCGTTTACTTTGCTAAGTGAGAAAAAGGCCACCTTCTTTTCGGTCAGTAGCATGTTTAGCCAAGTGGGTGCGTTGAGCCGTGAGACCAATGAATATCGCAATGAAGTGCGAAAATTTTATCTCCCGAAAAATATAACGACGGAGAAATTTGAACCCAATTTTTCCAATTCTGCAGGTGTGCGTGCCGAGTCGGTATTCCTGACTGTTAAAACCCGGGACGGTGACAGCATCCAGATTCAATTCAGCCGCAATATGTCCGGTAGGGAAACGTCGCAGATGGCATTTTCTTTTTTAGTCGATGGAGAACTTTCGGAGAAAGAACAAAATGACCTGGAAAAACTTACCACCAAATTAGGTGCAATGGGCGATGAATTTTTTCGCGTAGACACCACAGAGTTGCGCGGTTTAAAAGATGTGGATACGGATTCTATTCGCTCGTTTAAATTCACCTTGCAGCGTCCAGATCCGGTTAACAAAACCTATGTCGAGCACACCTATGAATTCAGTATTGATGAGGCTACACAGACGCGTCATTTGGTCGCCACCGATGTCCGCGGTTATAGTGTCGATATTAAAAGCCAGTTACAAACACTGACAAAAAACAGTGTTCTGGATATCAAATTATTCCAACAATATATCGATTTAATTATTCAGGCCACGGATGATAGTGATACACCTAATGCATCCAAGCGTTTTATGTTGGATGCATTTGAATCTATGTTTTCCGAATATTTTTCTTCAGCCGGAGCAGGGCAGGAACAAGTGCGTGGCAACGATGGAGGCGGTCAGATTGACGGAAGCCAAATTGAGGAAAACCGAGCTGAGGATGCGTTGGCCGCATTTGACTCCGGCATGCCCGACTTCGACGCGACTTTCCGCTCGCCGGTATTTCACAATCCCAATTATTACGCACAAGTGGAATCTATGGTGTTGACGCTGGAGCAGCACACCCGTGTTGAAGAAAAGGGCCATGATGTGCTGGTTAAACAGGAGTCCAGCTACCGTTTAATCGATCATTCTTTCGAAAACTTTTCGGTTAATACCCGCGACGATTTTGAAAATCTTGGCGGCGGTTACACGTACAGTGTCGTGCAGGAGGCTGGTAGCATCAGCCGTTTTCTCTCTATGACAAACGATGTAGTGAATAACATCTGGATTGAGCAGGATGCGGATAAGGCAGTAAGGAAAACCAGGTTCGAAAACTACAAACTGGTTGATGAAGATGCTTACGCATACGCCGATCGTCGCATTCAGGAATTTTCCGAAGTATTGAGAAAGTACAACGCCAATAACCAACATTTAGCGGTAGAGGATTTACTTTTCTCCAGCAAGGAAAAATTATTTTTGACTATCTAAATTTGCTAGCGGCGCCCCAATGTCGGGGCGCGTAACCATGTCATATTATTCTTTGGCTTGTTGTTCCTTTACGTATTTCATGATGTTAACAAAGCTATCCGTCCAGTAGATTTTTTTGTTGTCAGCCAGATATTTCACCAGCTCTTCATGCGCCTCTTTAGAAACGGCCATATGGTCACCGCCTACGCCGTGAAAGGTAAAGTTGGCCATAGTGCCTTTCGCCGCGGCATCTTTAACGATGGCAATTAACTGCTCGCCCGTGACTCCAACTGGAAAATCCACGCTCACCGCATAGGGATCGAGGGTTTTCATATCGGGAGTGACACCGCCAAAGCCGGTTTTAAACGCGACAAATTCACTTTTTAATCCATCTACATAATTCACTCCACCGGCTTTTAAATCGATGCAGGGTGGGGTGTAGGTACGTTCGGTTTTTCCATCGATAGCGTGCAGAAAACTATTCGCCACTTTTACCTGATCTTGCATTTGGATCGTGCTGACTTTATCCAAATCGCGATCATCCGTAACCCATTCGCGACCGGGTTGGCTTTTGGCGCATTGGTGGAAAATACTGTGGTTACCCAATTCATGTCCTTTCTTTGCGGCTGCCCGCCATTCGGGGAGACGGGTGACCAGTGTTGGGCTAACCACGTTTAAATAAAAAGTACCGCGCAGTTTGTATTTGTTGAGCACTGGAATGACGTTGTCTAACTGGCTGTCGAGCGCATCGTCATACGCGAGGTTAACCGCTGCTTTGGCACCGTGGGGCCACGCGAAGGGCTTATCTGCTGCGATACTTACGTGTGTGGTAAATGCTAAACCCAGGCCGATGAGTAAAGGGTGAATTTTTATTGTCATTGTTACTGTCTCTTTTGATTGGTTTTTCGTTGGTTGGTTTTTGTTGATTAAGGGCACAGGCAAAGATAGCCAGTTCTCACTCATTTACCAGAAGTGATTCCCTCCAATTCTTGTCTTTTCGTTGTCGCTTAAAATATCTAATTGTCTTTTTAACTATAAATCTAGTCAATTATTAGAAAAAAGTATGGATAGTTGTTAATCAGTTCTCGGAAATCGAGGTCAATAGAAATGAGAATGACAGCGCTGTCTTAAACGGGACAGGAAAATAACAATAATAGAATTTTTGATTTTTTAAGCGACAAGCTTTCTCCAGAAAAAGCTATCTATGCCTCGATGTGATGTTTGAAATCGAGCGCCAACTATTCAAACGCCGTGTTTTTTACATCGAATGTGAATGGATCACAGGAGTAGCAACAGATTCCGCTTTGTTGTTGCGCTTGGTTTGCCTATGGCAAATGACAGGAGTGCGTGGCTTGAAACACCCTTCTACAGGGTTAATTAACAATAACAAGGGTCTTCACCCTTCTTCTCAAGATATCAAGGAGACTATACATGATTACTCCGCCCAAAAAGGGCCTTAGTCTATTGGCTGTTTTCAGCCTCTGCACTATGGCTGTCGGTTATAGCGGCGTAGCGTCAGCTGCCTGTACTTATAAAATTGACAACGAGTGGAATACCGGGGCAACAGGGACAAT
>DATIGS010000197.1:0-5246 GCA_035481425.1 Cellvibrio sp.
TATTCAATCTTATATTTTTCCAATCGACGGTAGAGAGCTTGCCGCGAAAACCCGAGCTGTCGCGCTGCCTGTGCCACAACACCGTGATTTTGTTTTAACACCATTTCGATGACGTCACGTGAAGGTTCTGCAATCACGGGTTTGTAGTTCTCAATCATGGTTCCATTGATGGGCAAACCAAAGTCTTTGAGTTGCAGCTTTCCACCTTCATTTAATATCAGCGCTCGCTGGCAGGCGTTTTCCAATTCACGCACATTTCCCGGCCATGAGTAGCAATGGAGCGCGTGTAAGACCGAATTTTCCAGCTGCGCCTGGCCGCTAAGAAAATGGTGTATGAGCGGTAATATATCTTCTTTACGCTCTTCCAACGGGGGAACTTTTAATTCAAATACATTCAGGCGATAAAATAAGTCTTCGCGAAATTCGCCGCTTTTAATAGCGTGTTCAAGGTTGGTGTTGGTAGCGCTAATAACCCGCACATTGCAGTGACGGGTTTCGCTTGAACCCAATCGCTCATATTCGCCGGATTGCAAAACCCGCAATAATTTCGCCTGACCAGTTGCTGACAGGTTACCCAATTCATCGAGAAATAAGGTACCACCATCTGCTGCCTCGAAGCGACCGATACGCCTTTTGCTGATGCCGGTGTAAGCCCCCGCTTCCGCACCAAATAACTCCGCCTCTATCAATTCTTGCGGTAACGCCCCAACATTTACACACACAAATGGCCCCGCATTGACACGCGAATTTGCCTGGATAATTTGTGCAATTTTTTCCTTGCCTGAACCATTGGGTCCAGTGATAAGTACCGGTGCATCTGAACGGGCAATTTTTACTGAAAGGCTGACTAATGCATGCATAGATGCACTTTGGTAGATGAGCCCACAAAGATTCGCGGTTTCTAACAAACGCGTTTTTTCAGTGAGTAAGGTTTGTGCTTGCAATCGTTGTTGATGCTGTAAATCACCCAGCTCCAATAAGTTTTTAATCGTTGTGACTAATTTAATATCGTCCCAAGGCTTGGCAATATAATCCGCTGCACCACTCTTGACCAACTCAATCGCGGTTTCAAGTTGCGTCCATGCAGTAATTAAAATAATAGGAATATCCGGTCGCACTTGTCTGAGCTTATAGAAAAGCGCCTTGCCCTCATGGCCAGATGTCGTGTCTTCAGAAAAATTCATATCCTGTACCACCAACGCGATACTGCCATCCTCTTCCAAACGTTTGGTTGCTGCTTGTGGAGTCAGCGCAATTTCCGCGGCAATATCATGTACATCAAGAAGCAAATGCAACGCTTTTCCCACAGCAGGATTGTCATCAATAATCAAAATTTTTTGAGCGGATTCTCTTGGCATAAAGCTCACACACATTTAAACGTTGGATACGGCTTCAACAGGCGAAATCTGCGTAGCCTTTCGCACTGGTACATAGGCTGCCAGCATAGTAACCAGTAATAAAAAAAGCACTGTTACCACTACATAGGCGAGAGGAAGAATTTCCATGCTGTGGGTTCGCGCCATATAACTGCTATTTACATAAGCGATGATAGTACCAACAACCGCAGAGAAAACTACCAACACGATATTTTCCAGCATGAAATAAAGCATAACTCCCGCCTTTGTCGAACCGAGTGCTCGCCGGATACCAATTTGTTTGCGGCGCTGGTTTACCCAAAACGTTGTGAGTCCAAAAATTCCCAAGGCATTCACAAAGGTCAGCAGGAAAATAACGAAAGACAATATTTTGATCATTGCATAATCGCTGGAGTAGGATTCAAGCTTTATTTGCGCGATTGATTTTTCATCTCCGACCAAACGGGTACTATCGATTGACCGTAGCTTTTCTATCAGAGAGTGCATTATGGCATCCCGTTGTCCGCTCTCGGTTCGAACAAGATAGTCTATCGCGTCGTCCTTAACAATCACGGGAATTATGGTAGCGCTTGTCGCGAAATCAGAGTCCGGCCAGGGACCCATCAAGCGTTCAACGATTCCGATAATAGTGAGTTGTAAATTTGCCATGTATACCGTTTTGCCTACGGCGGACTCATCAGGAAACATCTTGTTAGCCATATCTTTTGTGATAATGGCTACCGTTTGCTTGGGTGCATTCTCGCGCGCAAAAAACATGACTTCGTTAGCATTAAAGTTTCGCCCTTCTATCAGCGCCAATCCGAGCGCAGGCACGCCATGCTCCGTCATCTCATAAATCGCAGTGGGAAAATCCGTTAGCCTCTCCTCCGGGCTTTTGTAGAGTGATGTAGAAGATCCACCACCGGAAACGGGTATGCTGGAGATAGGCGTAGCATCGACAACACCCGGCGTTGCGCGAATGATTTCCATGTCCCTTCTTGCGATCTGCTCCATATCTGCATCCGGAGAATTTTCTCGCATCCATATTTTGAACATTTCTGCTTCGATCATTCCGCTTGGCCGCTCGATTTTCGCTATTCGCTCGCTGACAACAAATAACGCTGTGCTGACCACAGCAATAGTGAGCGAAAGCTGAAGGATAATAAGCAGCGGCCCGGTTTTATTTCGCCACAAACTTTTGATAATCGGTATGACATCTAACATAAAATTATCCTGGAATGGGCCTGTTGCCCATTTTTTATTGATTGGTGTTATCGGGTTTTTAGGTATTGGGCAGGTGCTGCGTGACTAATTCGCCAAGCGGGCAGGAAACCGCTGAATAAGGTTGCCGCCAATGCAAGTAAAATTGCAGCCGCAACCGTAAAACCGTTAAAGACAGCAACGTTTTCGTAGTTATTATAAAGCGCGCGTACAGCAGCGAGCCCTCCTAGAGATAGGAGCAAACCGAGAAAAGCTCCGGCAATGCCAACAATAAATGCTTCTGTTAAGTGTTGGAAAAATATCGAGTGACGACTGGCACCGAGAGCCCGTCTAATACCTGCTTCAGGTGCTTTGCGTAAAAATTTTGCGAACATCAATACGGTGCTATTGACCAGACAAATCATAAGAAATACGAAGGAAAGCATTAACAATTGTTTGTTGTCTTTGGATACAACATTATTAATATTTAGCCATTCTTGCGGCGTATTCAGTTGATAACCTGGTGATCGCTTGAATCGGCCCTGTTCTTTTTGCGTGGAAATATAGTTTTCCAGAAACTGCGTAAATTCTTGCCGTTTTTCAACGGAATTCAGGCTAACCCAGGCTTGTATCCATATATCTTCACCTTGTAAAAAATCCGCGTGCGTTTTAATTTCTTTATCGGACCAACCCTGCATATTTCCCCAGCTTTGGTAGGGTTTAGCTGCAGAAAAAAAGAATGGGAGGTAGGCATCCGGTGCAGCTTCAAACGGTCGATTATTCAGGTCGTACACATTCGGCACCAACTGCCATCGCTCGCTGACGACACCTACCACGGTAAATACTTCACCATCCAATAAGAGCGCCTGCCCCAAACTGTTTGCGCCCTTAAAAAACTTGTTGTTCATACCCTCACTAATCACCACCACATTTTCGGGGCTTTCGTCGGCGTTTTTACTCCAAGGGCCACCGTAGATAAATTGCACATCGAACATGCTGAAAAAATCACGCGTGGTCATACGGGTCGCATAGGTGGAAGGCAGGTCAGCGGATTCAGGATGCTGGATAGTAACGCCAGCCTTGCGCATGACGACCACTTCATCGGCCACATTAGCGTCATACAGCGCCTTTGCATCCTGATAAGTAACCTGGGGTGGGATTGCATTGAGCGCAAAGTATTCCCGGTCAGGATCCCATGCATTCAGTTGTACCGCAAATAGCCGATCATTTTTATGTTCCAGCGGATTACTGGAAACTACCGAGTGCATGGTCAGAATCGTCAGGTTTGCAGCAATCCCTGTTGCTATGGCAAGCACCATCAGCAACGACAAAACCGGCGTTTTACGCAGGCTGTACAACGATAATCGCAAATAATATTTCCACATCTTTTTCGCTTCCGTTTTTGTTGGTGTCGTCGCGGCTAAATGGTGTTAGCAGCCAATTTTTTTGCGTTATCCGAATGGTTTGTTGAATCGACATAAGATTCATAGATTTTAAAATCGGTTACCTGCCCATCCACGATTTGTATATTGCGATGCGCGCGACGTGCCAAATCCGGATCATGAGTAACCATCACAATAGTCATTCCATTTTTGTTAATGTCTTCGAGCATATCCATAACTTGTCTCGCCATCAGTGAGTCGAGATTACCGGTCGGCTCATCCGCTAATAAAAATTTTGGTTCACCAACAAGTGCGCGTGCGATTGCGACGCGTTGCTGTTGGCCACCCGACAATTGTGAAGGCAGATGACGCGCGCGTGCAGCCAGTCCCACCATCTCCAGCGCATTATTGATACGCTTTTTTCTTTCTGATGAGGAAAATCCGCGGTAGCGCAATGGAACATCCACATTGTCAAAAATATTCAGGTCGGAAATAAGATTAAACCCCTGGAAAATAAATCCTATTTTTTCGTTGCGCAATTTGGACCTGACGTTGTCGTTTAAGCGGCTAACATCGTTTCCATCCAGCAGGTACTGCCCTTCTTCAAAGGTTTCCAATAATCCGGCGATATTGAGGAATGTGGTTTTGCCAGAACCTGAGGGCCCGGTAACCGCGACAAATTCGCCTTCCTTAACCTCCAGATTAAAATCGCGCAACGCATGGGTTTCAATCATGTCGGTTCGGTATATTTTTTTTACGGATTGCATTTTCAACATGGGAGAGTCTCCTGAAATTAATCTGTTATTAAAATTTGTTCATCAGTGGCGGAAGTCGTAAGCGAAGAAATAATGATGCTGTCGCCCTCTTGCAAACCCTCTACTATTTCAACATGTTTCAGGCTTGAACCGCCTAGCACCACAGGTACGCGCAGCGCCTTGTTGTCTTGAACTTTATAAACATGTCCGCGAAAACCATCGAAGAATGCCCCACGATTAACAATCACGGTATTCGGTTTGTTCTCCAACACAATTTTCGCCGTTAAGCGTTGGCTCTGGCGGAGATTCTCAGGCAACACATCAGTGAAACGAATGCGTGCTGCAACTCCGCCGTTAACAACCTCGGGCGATATGGCGGTAACTACGCCAGGATACGTTGATCCACCCAACGTAATTTCTGCCTCCATGAGCGGTGCTATGTCATCCGCAAATCCTTCGGGCACTACTGCTTCCACTTCAAATGCACTCAAATCGACAACTGTAATCAACGCCTGGTTAGCCGCAACAGCTTGTTTGTTTACCACCTGAACATT
>DATIGS010000198.1:0-4729 GCA_035481425.1 Cellvibrio sp.
TCCGGCGAATTCACCGTAGTAAACCCACATCTGGTTCACGACTTGAAAGCGCGTGGCTTGTGGGATGCGGTAATGGTTAACGATTTGAAATACTACGAAGGTTCGCTGCAAAAAATTGATCGCATTCCAGCGGATTTGAAAGCGATTTATGCAACCGCATTTGAAGTAGAACCCAAGTGGATTGTGGAAGCCGCCAGCCGTCGCCAGAAGTGGATCGACCAGGCGCAAAGCTTGAACCTGTACATCGCTGGCGCAAACGGCAAGAAGCTTGATATCACCTACCGCATGGCATGGTTCAGTGGTTTGAAAACCACTTACTACCTGCGCGCATTAGCAGCGACCACCACCGAGAAATCCACCATTAACACCGGTGCATTGAACGCAGTATCTGCCGGTGGCGCGAGCGGTATGAATGCAGCACCTGCTGCGGCAAAACCAGCGGTATCTGAAGTAGAAGCCGCAAGCTTTGCCGAAGCAGCACCAGTGCCACTGGCTTGCTCGATTGATAATCCGGACTGTGAGGCGTGCCAATAAGGCCCTCACCCCTAGTCCCTCACCCCTAGCCCCTCTCCCACAGGAGAGAGGAATAAAAGACCGATAGTGCGCGCAGACTAAAATCTCGCGCGGTCAAATCCCCTCTCCCTCCGGGAGAGGGCTAGGGTGAGGGTTGAAGCCCAAAATCCAGCCCCAAGAGGGTCAGGGTGAGGGTAAAAAACCAAACAGAGAGAACGAGGATCACATGCTAAGTTGGGACGATTTCGACACCGAAGAAGCTGCAAAAGAAAGTGCGCGCCAAGATGCGATTGCGGCCAATTTAAATAAACCTGCGACCCCACAAGCTCAGCCGGCACAAGTTGCTCAAGCGCAAGCAACGCCGCAACCAGCGGCTGCACCTTCGCAAACGTCTGCCAACAGCAGTTTTGCCGAAGCCGCAAAAGAAGCCGGCATCAGCCCGGAACTCGCCAAAGCGCGCGCAAGCCTCGCTGCACTCGACCCTGCCCCAGGCTTGGAAGAATTGGAAATGGGTGCTGCACGTATTCAAGTTGATGAAAAGCGCATGATCAACTGCCGCGCGGATTTGAACCAATTAGTACCCTTCAAATACGACTGGGCATGGCAAAAATATCTGGATGGTTGCTCCAACCACTGGATGCCGCAAGAAGTCAACATGACTGCCGACATCGCGTTGTGGAAAAGCAAAGACGGCCTGACCGATGACGAACGCCGCATCGTAATGCGCAGCCTCGGTTACTTCTCTACTGCTGACTCATTGGTAGCAAACAATCTGGTACTCGCGATCTACCGTTTGATCACCAACCCTGAATGCCGCCAATACATTTTGCGTCAATCATTTGAAGAAGCGATTCACACTCACGCCTATCAATACTGTATTGAATCCCTCGGTATGGATGAAGGCGAAATTTTCAACATGTACCGCGAATTGCCAAGCGTTGCCAACAAAGCTGCGTGGAGCTTGAAGCACACCCAAACTTTGGGTGATCCAACTTTCCAAACCGGCACACCAGAAACTGACCAGGAATTGCTACGCAACCTCGTTGCATTCTATGTAGTGACTGAAGGTATTTTCTTCTACTGCGGATTCAGCCAAATCCTCAGCATGGGTCGCCGCAACAAAATGACCGGCGTTGCCGAACAATTCCAATACATCCTGCGCGATGAATCCATGCATTTGAATTTTGGTATCGATGTAATCAACCAAATCAAATTGGAAAACCCACACCTGTGGACAGCTGAATTCCAACAAGAAGTGTTGCAAATGATTCTGCAAGGCACCGAATTGGAAATCCAATACGCGCGCGACTCAATGCCACGCGGCGTACTCGGCATGAACGCAGCAACAATGGAAGAATACCTCCACTTCATCGCCAACCGCCGCTGCTCGCAACTCGGCCTGAAAGAACAATTCCCCGGCGCACAAAACCCATTCCCGTGGATGAGCGAGATTATGGATTTGCGTAAAGAGAAGAATTTTTTCGAGACGAGAGTTATCGAATATCAAACAGGTGGGGCGCTTTCTTGGGATTAAAAATTATTTTTTAATTCGATGCACTCCCCGCTCGCGGGGAACCATTACGAACGGATTACATATTCCGGAGTGAATAAACCTAAACCGCTATTGAGTTTTGTCAGAGAGTTTTCTGGTGGGGCTTGGTAGCGGTTTTTTATTGAGCAACCATATGAAATTCGCCAAACCCGATCATTCCAAAACAAGCGTCAGGAAAGCTGGAATTTTATTATCGTCTGTCGATTACATGAAATCGATATTTGAGTATTTGGATGCGCTAACTATTTTTTCTAACTGGAGGGCATCCCATGCATACCCAATGCAATCAATGCTTATATATTTCCGAAGCAAAGCGTTTGAAGTTGACGAAAATGCAATCGTAGTTCAGCGACTAAAACGAACTCCGTCAATCATTTCAAAACTAAAAAGAGAAGATGGAATGAAACTTGACAGAATGGAGGATATCGCTGGCTGCCGTATAGTTGTTAACACCCTAGAGAACGCATACAAAGTAAGAGAAAAAATATTAACAGGCAGAACTCGAAACATTATTTATAGAGAGCGAGACTACATTAGTACACCAAAAAATTCAGGGTACAGAGGAATACACTTAATTTACAAATACAATGGTTCAAAAAAAGAATATCAAGGAATAGCATTAGAGCTTCAAATAAGAAGCAAGCTACAACACGCTTGGGCAACAACGGTAGAGGTTGTTGGAACTTTTACAGGAGAAGCATTGAAAGCGAGCAAAGGCAATGAAGAATGGCTTGAATTTTTTAAACTGGCAAGCGAAGCCTTTGCGGACACGGAAGAGTTAGAGAGAAAAAGTTTTGATCACGACAAGCTACAAAGCATTGAGAAAAATTTAAATGTAAGAACCAAATTAAAGGCTTTCTCCATATCAACACAGCACCTAGAAAAAGATACCGCAAGCACATACAAATTCTACATACTAGTCCTTGACACCGAAAAGAGAAGAGTTTCCATTAAAAAATTCAAACAACAAGAATTACAAACCGCTTCGGACACGTATACCGATCTTGAAAAAGAGTACTCAGAAAATATGCATATAGATGTAGTACTAGTTTCGGCATCTTCGTTACAGGGATTAAAAAAGGCGTACCCTAATTATTTCGCAGACACAACAGAATTCATTAAGACATTGGAAAAAATACTCAACAAAGGAAAAAATGAAAATAGAGGAATAACTGCAAGAGGGTTAACTGCAAGGGGAATTACTGCAAGAGCGCTAACAGCCACATCGCTTACAAATAGAAGTGAAAAACCTGAACCTGAAATAAAACTTCTAAGCTCAGACAAAGAGTAGCGCATAGGTTGGGCTTTATGTAGCTCGTAGGTTGGGCTTGATGTAGGTTACTGGTGAGCTTGCGAACCCCAACATTCATAAACGCGAACAACACATTGACTTGTAATTACGAAAAACAAATTAACGGTACACGGATTTTGGTTCGGTGATTGCGGAGACATGGACATGTTGGAGTTCGTTCCTCAGGCTACGCACCCCGCCGCAACCTACAAATTATGAGCTTGAATCAATTTTTAAAACAAAGGAAATGCAATGGAGCAGTTTAAAACTACAGATGATTTGCGGGAGTATATAAAGTCTCTCGGAACATTTCGAGCAAGACCAGCGATTAATGGCGAACACCCTACCCTGTATTTAAATCATGAACAGGGAACCATGCATCACGGCATTAGGGAGAAAGATTACTTTTTCTCTACGTGTAGACAATGGGTTTTACCTCACTCCCAAATGGGACTTTCGTTTTCAGGTCACTGGTCTCACCTGAAAAACATTATGAAAATTAAAACCAAGCACGCCAAAGAAAAACCTGTAAGCGTATTTTGGGTGCTTGAAGCCGCAGACATTCCCAGCGGGCTAAAATTTGAAGTTGATGCAGACGATCATCAACATTTCTTTTTAACCGTCACAGAAAGAATGCTAACAACTCAATTAGCCAAAAAACTTTCATGGGTTGCCGATAGAATGACCGAAATTAAAGATGCGAGGAAAGCATTATGATCAAGTTTCGTTTTCCTGAAGAAAAAGAGGCTTTGCACCATTATGCAAAAACATTAAACAATACAAAGATTGAAATCATTTTACAGAACGATGGAATAAAAACTTCCGACGATGCTATAGAGCTTGCCAGCTTTTTCTGGAAAATGGTTGACCAAACTGTTATCGACGCCGATAACAATTTAGTGATCGCCGGATACACCAATCTGGAAAGTCTTTGCGAGGACGTAATGCAAAGCCTGAGATCTCATTTTATCGCCACCGGCCATATGGAAATTTGGGAAGAAGAATCTGACAAAGCTTGATAGGTCATAGAATGGCCACAAGCTTGTCACCTACCTAACATCCATTATCACAAAAGACTTTTTGGAAAAGGTCGACACCACAACCAACTATCAAAATGAGGAAAAGATGGAAATAAAGGAAATTATTGACTTGATAAAAAGCTCATCACAAATATTGCTTTTTATAATTATCACAAGCTATTTAATACAAAAAAGATCAATAATTATTTCATCCTTATGGCGCCGACTACTCGGCATTGACTTAACATTTAGCGACAACAAATTATCAAAAGCTGCCAACGAATTAATTGATTTGGAGAAATTTCAAGTTTTTTATCCAAATCTGAAATTCAAAAGCATAAAACAAATAAATGA
>DATIGS010000199.1:0-2602 GCA_035481425.1 Cellvibrio sp.
GCCGCTGTTGCTTGCAATTGCGCATCGGCAATGACATCGCCCAATGCAGATTCGCCTGCGCTATTCGCAGCAGAGTCCGGCATAGCCGAAGTAATTTCACCAATTACACGATTGGCAATCGGCATCGCCAACTCGCGGTACTTGCTTACAATCGCTGCGATTTCTGCATCGGGCACTACGCCGGTAGCAGAGCGATCCACCACTTTATTTTGCGCATTGATATGGGTGATATCACCGGTTTTAGCGTTCACCGCAATATCTATATCCGTTAATACGCGACCAATCGAATTGGCACTGGTAACGGGAATAAAACGGCCGGATTTATTTTTAAGCTGGCAGTTATAGGCTTGGTGTGTATGGCCGGAAATAACCAGGTCCACTTCATCATGCAATGCATTCACAATCGGCGCGATGGGCGTGCCCGCTAAATTTCCACTACAGGAATTAATCGTATCCGCTGCTTGGGTAACCGGTTGGGTTCCGCCCTGGTGGATAAGCACCACGACGGCCCTTACACCACGCGCACGCAATTTTGGAATCAACGCATTAACCGTTGCCGCTTCATCGGTAAATTGCAAACCGCTAACGCCACTGGGCGACACAATTGTCGGTGTTTCTTTCAAGGTCATGCCAATAAAGGCAACGCGCGCTTTGCCAAAGGTTTTAATTGCATAGGGAGGGAACACCGTTTTTTTGCTGTCGATGTCTTGCACGTTCGCCGCAAGGAAAGCAAATTGCGCCCCTTCAAATGGAACCGGCGTTCCCACCGCAGCACCCTGGCAGGTATTTGCATCGGTAGGATGACAACCGCCATTTTGCATACGCAATAATTCATCGCGCCCTTCATCAAATTCATGGTTGCCGACCGCGTTAAATTCCAGGCCCAAACGATTCATCGCCTCGATGGTCGGCTCATCGTGAAAGAGCGCAGAAATCAGCGGTGTTGCGCCAATCAGATCGCCCGCCGATACCACAACATTATTTGGATTTTGTGCTTTCAGCGCATCTACATAAGCAGCCATCCATTCCACACCGCCAACCGGAATGGTCGGCGTTGCTGTCGCAGCATTCGCGCGCAAACTGCCCGGCGCTTCCAATTGCCCGTGAAAATCGTTGAACGCAATAATTTTTATCGGCACATCCGCAGCATGGGTAACGCAGGAACAAAGCGGAAGGCCAATAAGGGTGAATAAACGTTTAATCAAATTCATTGTTTTGCTCCTTTACGCAAGCCCAACAAACCCAGTGCAAGCCCTAACAACACCAGCATGCCCGGCTCGTTCACTTCACTGATGCGCAACCCGCCGACACTCGCCATATAGGGTTCACCCGCATCATCAATTGCCGACCGGGTTAACAGCCCGCTCACTGTGTAATCGCCCGGTGCCAACCAGACTGACAAGCGACTGAATTCATTTGCGGCCCAGGCTGAATCAAAATCCACACCGGCAAATAATCCTGAGTCGGCCGCTACAGCAGAACTGGAATATTCCACACCGTTAATCAGCACCGAAAAAATATCACCGGAAATTCCCGCATCTACCACATTCAAAACACGGGCCGCGGTTAATGAAAATGAAAACACCAGCGCGGAACCATCGCCCACATAACCTTGCGCATCATCTACCTGGGCGTCGATCCACTCAGCACCGCCGGATTGGGAAAACAAGGGGTCGACATCAAACGCATACCAATCGCCATCTACCGGAACAATTTCAGTTGCATTGGTAACGGGGGCCACAACACTGAACAGCCATAAACTTGCAGCAAACAAGACTTGAGTACGCATTTCCTTCTCCGTTATTGGTCATTTGAAAAGCGCACTCAGAACGTACGCCGCCATGCTGATACTGAAAGAAGAATATGAAAACTCGTTGATAAATTGATGACACTTTTATGGAACAACGATGGACGACGAATGAAAGAAGCATGGAAACCGTATGAAAAAAATAGGAAAGAACCATGCGCAGAAAATGGCGCGATGACACATGACGCCGAAAACCACAGAAACCCACGTTAATTAAAACCCGTTTTTAATTAAAAGATGATTTAACTTAACGCGACAAAAATATCGCCATTTCCTGGTGGCCCGCGCTTGGTAGCTATAATGAAGTTTCGCTACAGGGGCGATGCCCGTCATCCCTGCTGCGGATTACTAACAATAAAAAATTCTGCAAAAAGATTCGGTCAATAAACAACAACTATTTACCGAGGACTTTAATATGCATAACAAATTTGCGTCAGCTGCTATTACAGCGCTGGCATCCTTTGCTATTTCATCTTTTGTTTCGGCAGCCGTTACTATTCAGGAAAATGAACCTGGATTTTGTAGTTATGACGGCATTATCAGCAGCGCCAATTCCGGTTACACAGGCGCGGGTTATGTCGATATCAATAACTCAGGCGGGATGGGCATTAATTACCAAATACAGGCTCCGGCAAGCGGCACTTATACACTGACCATTCGCTACGCCAATATAGGGTCAACCAGTGCGGGATTAACAGTAAACGGCTCATCGGGCAGCTTGTCATTTCCGCGCACCGCATCACTCTCCAGCTGGAGCACAGTCACTAAAAATGTTTCGCTCGTTAGCGGCACCAA
>DATIGS010000200.1:0-9933 GCA_035481425.1 Cellvibrio sp.
GATTCTCGACCAAGCCTGCCATTGGAGCGTAGTGGTGGGCGATAGCGCCGTTTCCGCAGAAGACCAGCGCGAATTCGAGCTCTGGCTTGCGGCCAATCCGCTGCATGAACTTGCCTGGCAGCGGCTGCAATTGGTCGAGCAAGAATTAATTCCCGTCCGCACATTGGGGCAACATCATAGTGCGCTCTTGCAAGGCTTGGCCAATACCCGGCGGCAACGTAAAACCGTCTTTGCCAGCGCCCTCTCCTGCTTGTTGCTGGTGGGATTTTCACTGCTGCTTTTTCCCCATGCAATCCAGGATTGGCGCGCCGATTATGCGACCGCAAAAGGCGAGCTTGAGCAAATCCACCTGGAAGGCGGCGCCCTGGTCTTTATAGATACGGACAGCGCCCTGGATGTGGAAAACTCGCCGGAAGGACTGGCGATACATCTGCATCGCGGCCGTATTCTGGTGGATTCATCGGCCGCCGCGCCGGCGGACAAACCTCATGTCATCACTGCGGACACTCGCTTCACCCCGACCGGTACCCGTTTTGTGGTGACCAAGCGCGCTGCGCTGAATGAACTGGTCGTTACCCAAGGGCAAGTCAGGGTAGAAACTGCAGGCCAATCCCAACTGGTCAATGCTGGCGACGGTATCCAGGTTGCTGCGCGCGCGATACAACCGCTCGCCAGCACCGGCATGGCTGCCGATGCCTGGGTTGATGGGGTCATCGAAGCAAACAATGCCCGCTTGGGCGATGTACTGGATGCGCTTTCCCAACATCGCCGCGGCTGGCTGCAATATGACGCAGAAGTGGCAGAGCTGAGAGTTAACGGCATTTTCCATTTGAAGGATTCAGACAAAGCATTAAGTTCGCTCGCTAACACCTTACCCATCACGGTTAATAGGAATACCGATTGGTGGATTAGTGTGAAAGCTCGATAAAAATCAGGAATTTTTTACTCTCTTTTGAAGTTCGTTCGGCATAGATAAAAACCACTCCCTATCTCCAAGGATTTACCCATGCCGAACCGCTTTAACTTCACCGTCTCCATACTCGCCTGCGCTATCGCCACTTTGGGTGCAGCACCGGCGAGCGCACAAAATGCGAGCGCTGCAACATCCAGCGCGCAGGTGCAACACAGTATCAATCTGCCCGCAGGCTCACTGGGCAATTCACTGAATGCCCTCGCGCGTCAATTGGGTATCACCCTCGCGGCCGATCCTGCGCTCGTCAACAACCTGCAAGCGCCTGCACTGACCGGTACCTACACCGCGCAACAAGCATTGGACCTGCTGCTGACCAATACCGAACTGGTTGCAACACCCGCTGCGGATGGCAGCTATTCGCTGACAGTAAAACCCAAGGCGTCGGCAACCCTGCAGACGGTGAAAGTCACGGCGGCCGCGCACCCAATGGAGTTGCCGGAAGCCTACGCGGGCGGCCAAGTTGCCGTTAGCAGCCGCATGGGCATGCTGGGAAATGTCGACGTATTTGATGCACCCTTTAGCACCCAGAGTTTTACCGAATCCTTTGTGCGCGACCAACAGGCGCGCCGGGTGGCCGATATCATCAGTGCCGACCCTTCGGTGCGCAGCGCCCAGGCAGAGTATGGCGATACCGAAACCTACATCATTCGCGGCTTGCCACTGTTCGTAAATCAGGTAGGTGTGAACGGGCTTTACGGCATGACCGAGCAGCGCCGCATCACCCCGGAATTTTACGAGCGCGTCGATTTACTGAAAGGCCCCGCGTCCATGCTCAATGGCATGACGCCCTTTGGTGTAGTTGGCGGCAACGTCAATCTGGTGAGCAAACGCGCGCTGGATATCCCGCTTACGCGCCTTACGGGCAGCTATATTTCCGATAGCCAACTGGGCATGCATCTGGACATCGGGCGTCGTTTTGGTGAGGACAATGTAGGAGGTGTACGCGTAAATCTGCTGACCCGCTCGGGCGATACCCCTATCGAAAACCAGGAAGATGACATGCTCAACGGCGCGCTGGCGCTGGACTATCGCGGCGAGAAACTCACTGCCAGCCTCGATCTCAGCTCACAAGAGCGCAAAACCGATGGGCAGACCGCCAACATGGTGTACAACACCGGTTTTGAATTGCCAAAGCCGATGGATAACACCCATAACTTTGTGAATGATTGGGAATTTATCGATACCAAAGCCGATTATGTATTGGCTCAGGTGGCCTACGAGTTTTCATCCCTGGCAACCGCGTATCTCAACTATGGCCAATCCCAAGGCGATGAAGAGTACTACTACGCGGCATCGCAAATGCGCCGGATCATCAATTCAGCCGGTGATTTCACCGCCCGCGTTGGCGGCTTTCGCGGCACCTATGAAGCTGAAACTTACGAGTTGGGTTTGCACGGCCTGTTCCACACCGGCAGCGTTAGCCATAACTATGCGATTTCCTACACTGATTTTGAGCGCACCTCGTTCGGCTCCACTATTCACGCCACTCCGGTCTACACCGGCAATATTTATGCGACTCCGCAGCTCCCTGCCCCCAACCTGACCTATGGTGTTATTCCGCAAAATGGCGACTTACAACCCAGCAGCATTGGCGTAGTGGACACCTTGGGCTTTGCCGATGAGAAAGTGCTGTTAACCCTCGGCGCGCGCGAGCAAAAAATCTATAGCGGTGTTTTCGCCAACGGAGTCAAAACCCGCGCCTACGATGATTCCGAAATCACCCCGACCGGCGCGCTGTTGATCAAACACAACAATTTCTCCTACTACGCCAACTACAGCGAAGGTTTGGCACAGGGCGCGACCGCTCCCAATGGCACTGCGAACCAGGGCGATATGCTCGCGCCAGCCATTTCCAAGCAACAGGAAGCCGGTATTAAATACGATGCAGGAACCTTTGGTGTGACTGCCGCCGTTTTTGAAATATCGATCCCGTCCACCTTGATCAACACCTCCAACGTTTTTGTTGCCGATGGCGAACAACGCAACCGCGGACTTGAATTATCGACCTTCGGTGAACCACTTGAAGGCTTGCGCCTGATGGGCGGACTTACCCTGCTCGATGCCGAACAAGTCAAAACCCAGGGCGGCATCAACGATGGCAATGATGTGGTGGGTGTACCCGATACCAATCTGGTACTGAATGCCGAATATGATCTTGCGGGCATCACCGGTTTAACCCTTACCGGCCGCATCAATGCTTTCAGCAGCGCACAAGCCGATGTCGGCAACACCCAAAGCATTCCCGGTTGGGAGACGCTTGACCTGGGCGCGCGCTACGTCACCACGCTGGGCGGCAAGGAACTCAGCCTGCGCGCCAACCTGATGAATGTCACCGACGAAAATTATTGGAATTCGGTATCGCGTGGCTTCCTGACCATGGGCGCGCCAAGAACATTATTGCTCTCGGCAAGCGTGGACTTCTAACCAGCCTTACCCAATTCGGCGGGCCAGCAGCGATCTGTGCCCGTCGAATACCTGCATCTAATCTCAATTAGTATAATTTCCTCTATAAGAATTAATCTCATTTGTGATAATGTGGCGCATCGTTCACTTGGGGAAGAAATCATGCCGATTCTGCGTCACTCACTACAAAAAACCTCGTTCCAACTACATCCACTCGCCCGCGCATTGCAGACCACAGGCTCCAGCGTGTTGCTCGCGGCAGCCTTGGCCAGCCCTTCCGTTTTTGCCCAAACCAGCCAACCGCAAGCCGGCGGGCAAGAAGCGGCAACGGGCACGCAATTAAAAACCGTAGTAGTGGAAGCCAAGGCGGATGAGGGGACGGCAGATGCAGGTTACAGAACCGAAACCGTATCGGGTCTCGGCGCGTGGGAAGGCCGCAGCCTGCAAGATACGCCCTACTCGGTGAATGTGTTCTCCGAGGAGCTGATTGAAAACCTGCAAGCAACTACTCCCGATCAGGTCTATCGCGTCAACCCGACCACCCAGCTGATCCGCGCCCAGCATGAAAACAACCAGCCACGAATTATGATCCGGGGTTTTTCGGTGCAACGCTCCTATCGCGACGGGGTACCGGACGATCAATACAACCATAGCGCCACCATGGAAGACACCGCACGGATTGAAATCCTGAATGGACTATCCGGCTTTTTGTATGGCGCGAACAACGTTGGCGGCGTCACCAATTACGTGACCAAACGCTCGACCGATGAGCGCCTGAACCAGATAACACTGAGTAGCCTCGGCGGGGAAAGCTGGTACACCCACGGCGACTTTGGCGGTAAGTTCGATGCCGACGGCAAATACGGCTACCGCGTCAATCTGGTGGAGCAAGGTGGCGATGGCGCGATCAAAAACCAGGAAGTTGAGAAGACCTTCTATAGCCTGGCATTTGATGGCCATCTGACTGAAAACTTCTGGATGCAAATCCACGCCATGGATTACACCTACGATGTGAATGGCTCGCAAACCTATTGGTATTTTGGCAATGGCGTAAAACGCCCGTCAGCCGATTCCATCGACAATGAAATCTCCTGGGGGCAACCCTGGACCAACCGCTGGTATGACTACAATCGCTACGGCACCAATCTGAAATGGCAAATCAGCGAGCGCGTGTCATTGCGTGGAGCCTATATCGATAACCGTGGCACCCGGGGTTCAGAAAGTACCAGCAATACCATCCAGTCTAACGGCACTTACAGCCAGCAAATCTCCGGTGTATACACACCTGGCTTAAATACCCTGCTCAGTGAACAGGAAGATAAAGGCGGTGCACTCTATCTGGACGTAGTGTTCGAGACCGGCTCGGTCGCACATAAACTCACGACCGGATACCAAACCAATGAGAGCGACCAATACCGGATGGGTGGCGCGAGCGCTGCGCCTGTCAATCTCACCAACCTGCCTATGTCATCGCCGACCTATATCCCTCGCCCGACAAACATTGCACCGGTCAATCGGGGTGAGCTCAAGCTGAGCAGCCATAACGAATACAGCACCCTGATGGTTGGCGATGACATTACCTTCAATGAACAGTGGTCCGCATTGCTCGGCGCTGCGCAAACTACTGTCAAGCAGGGTACGACCTACGATGAATCAGCACTGACGCCATCGGTGTCGGTGCTATTTAAACCGGTCGAAACGCTCACGACTTATATAAGTTTTATAGAAGCACTGGAGCCCGGCGGTATTGCTAGCGACGAATTCAATGGCGTGCCCGTGGTTAACAAAGGCGAAGTGTTTGAGCCATTAATCAGCGAGCAGTTTGAAGTGGGCGCAAAAACCAAACTCGGTGCTGTCGCGCTTGATGCCGCCCTCTTTCGAATCGAAAAAGGCCTGCAATACTACGACGTGACTAACCCGACTGCGCCGCGCTTTGTACAAGACGGATTACAAGTTCACCAAGGCATAGAGCTGACCGCCATTGGCAATCTAACTGAAAACCTCAATCTCATCGGCGGTTTCACTTTGCTTGATCCGACAGTGGAAGAGCAAAAACAAACGCCCGCACTGGAAGGTAAGGCACCAGCGGATGTGGCCGAGAAAATTGTCAAAGCGCGCCTGGAATACTCACCGTCCTCCATTCCCAACCTCAGTTTTTCTGCCGCGGCAAATTACAACGGCTCCAGCTACGGCGATCTTATGAATACAGATAGAGTGCCCGACTACACCCTGTTCGATATCGGCGCCCGCTACCAGCTTGCTGTAGGCGAAACATTGGTAACCCTTCGCGCTGACCTGAGCAACCTGACCAATGAACACTATTGGAACGGCTTCAACGGTACCCGCATAGGCGACCCACGCACATTAATGGTCTCGGCAACCGCGGAGTTTTAACTCCGCATCATTTTTTTGCGAAAAAATATTTCAACCATGTTCACGGGCGATTGAATTATGAAACCAATGACAAAAACGCTGCCTTCCGAATCGCGTTACCGCTGGCAAATTACCTGGCGAATAGTCACCGCCATTTTTGGCGGATTTGCGCTCGCCAATACCAGCGGAATTTTGCTGACGTATTTATTACCCATGAACAAAATTGACGCGCTCACCACCAGTATGTTGTTGAGTTTTGGTATTTATGCCGGTGCAGTCATGTGGGTATTTTCACATCGCTCCCTGTTTAAATCGCTCGCCGGGATCTGGATTCCGGCGAGTGTCTTTTTCGCAATTATTGTCGTGTTCAAATTAATAGGCGTTGCACCATGAAAAGCGGCTTTCGCCAATCCATGTCCTGGCTTCACACCTGGGGCGGATTAACAGTGGGTTGGGTTTTGTATTTCGTGTTCCTGACCGGAACCCTGGGTTATTTTGATGCGGAAATTGATGCCTGGATGAAACCGGAGTTGCCGCCAGAAACGGCCAACATCCAACAGTCCTTGAGCACTGCAGAAAAACGCTTACACGAAAAAGCCCAGGGTGCAGAGCGTTGGTTTATCAGCCCGCCCGGCGACCGCAATAATCCCTACTTGCGAGTTTTTTGGCAGATGCCAGGCGCGGATGGAAAACCAGGCCCACGCGTCAACGAATTATTAAACGCGACTACTGGCGAGACTTTAAGTGGCCGCGCTACCGGAGGAGGCCAAACGCTTTATCGCATGCACTATGCATTGCATTACATGCCGCCCAACATTGGCTATTGGATTGTGGGTATTTGCAGCATGTTTATGTTGGTTGCGATTATTACCGGCATAGTGATCCACAAGAAAATATTCAAAGATATTTTTACCTTTCGCAGTGCAAAAGGCCAACGCTCCTGGTTGGACATGCACAACCTGCTCAGTGTAAGCGCGTTGCCGTTTCACTTGATGATCACCTATAGCGGCCTGCTATTTTTTGTTCTCACTTATATGTCATTGATTGTCGCCGGCACTTACGGGTTCGGCGACGATGCAAAAAACAATTTCACCAACGATTTTTTTTCGGAAGCCGACAAGCCCGCTGCCAGCGGCAACAAAGCAAATATGGCTGAATTAAGCGCGATGGTGGCGATTGCAGAATCGCATTGGGGTGCAGGTCAAGTTCGCTATTTGGATATAGACTATCCCGGCGATAGCAATGCCAGGGTTACGATCGGGCGACAACTGGATTCACCTTTGCGCTCCGCACCTGAGCTGGTATTTGACGGTGCAACAGGCGAACTGCTTACGGAAAAATCGGCGATTACTTCGCAGCCGCGCGCCGTGTACGACACTTTTTTAGGTTTACACGAAGGCCTATTTGCCAACATTGGTTTGCGCTGGCTGTATTTCTTTTCCGGTTTGCTCGGCACTGCAATGATCGCCACCGGCATGCTTTTATGGAGCTTAAAACGCCGCCCTGCACAACTCCAAAAAGCCGGCGGGCCCGACTTTGGCTATCGCCTCGTTGAAAGTTTAAACCTTGGGACGATTGTTGGATTGCCGATTGCGATCGCCGCGTATTTTTGGGCAAACCGTTTACTACCGGTGGATTTTGCGGGGCGCGCCCAATGGGAAATGCATTGTTTATTTATTGTTTGGTTGTTTACCCTGCTCTATCCATTAATGCGTTCCATTAACCGTGGCTGGGTGGACATGCTCTGGCTTGCGGCGGCGGCTTTTGGTTTGCTGCCGTTATTAAATGCGTTAACAACGGAGCGCAATCTCTTTAATAGTATTTCGCGTCAGGATTGGGTTTTTGCCGGTACCGATCTTACATTTCTGACCATTGGTATCGCTTTTGCGTTTGCAGCATGGAGGTTGCGCGAAAACAACAAAACGGCAGAGATGTCAGCAAGCGCTGCGTCAACACAAAAATCTTCAAGGGAAATTTATATTCCGCCGGCAGCAACAACCTATTCAAGT
This sequence comes from Cellvibrio sp., assembly GCA_035481425.1. GTDB lineage: Bacteria > Pseudomonadota > Gammaproteobacteria > Pseudomonadales > Cellvibrionaceae > Cellvibrio. Next base: position 7,759 of record DATIGS010000200.1, read on the forward strand.
AAACAGCACACGGAGACTCACTAATGCTGGCCGCTTATGCGCTCGCCTATTGCAGTTTTTTAATTCTCAGCATGGCTATGAGCAAACATTTTCAACAGATATTTCCGCAGAAAAAAATGCCCCAACCCTATATCACTTTGGTGCGCGCTATCGGCTGGGCTTTGCTGGCAATCACGCTGTTTTATTGTTCCCATTTATATGGTTGGGCAACAGGTATAGTGGCAGCACTCGGTTTAATGAGCGCTGCCGCTTTTGTGTTGGCGCTTATCTTGAATTACGCCCCGCGCTTCGCACCCGGCATCGCCGCGATCACGATAATTGTCAGCGTGTTTTAATGCTCTTTTTAACTAACTTCTTAATTAAAAGTAAAACAAAAAGCCCAAGCTTGGGCCTGACAACTCAACACCGTTTTCTTTTATATATTGCAAATACTCCAGGTTGATTGCGAACTGATCCGATACATCAAAATTTACGCCGACTCCAAACGAAAAATCATGTTCTTCATAGTCGATGGTAAAAAAGCGATCATTTAGTTCCAGCTCTGCCTGGGTATAGCCGATCAAGGCATAGGGGTAGATTTGGTCTGTTACCGGAAATCCTCCCAATACATAAGCACCGTAAAACAGATCAAGACTAACATCCGTGGTGGTACCCACTATCTCGGTGTCATCATCCTGAAGGCCGGTTCCAATCCTCCACTCCAATGAGAAATAATCATCGAACTGGGCGCCAAATCTTGCATAGCCGGCTAACAGTGATAAATCGTCTGGTCCGTCTGATACAGATATGCTGACATCCGAAATATTTCCACCGACATAGGGCTTTGATTTATAAAACTCGGCTTCAGCGTTGAGCGCGGTAAAGAACGCAATGCCCGCGATAATGCCAGTCATTTTTTTCATTGGATTTTTTCTTGAGCTGTTCACTAAAAGTACTCCTTTTAAAAAAACGGCGCCGCTGCTCCTTGCTCACCCAATATCCGGCAAACTCAGGCAGCAAGGGTCGCACCACCATCCACCACAATGTCTTGCATGGTGATATGACTGGCGCAGTCAGAGGCGAGGAAGAGTACAGTGTTGGCGATATCTTGCGTTGTTGCCACTTTTTTTAGCGGGATACCCAGTTTGTATTGCTCGGGCAATCCCTTGATCGTGGGCGCAAACAACTCGCTGCCCTGTTGCGCGTCTGCGTCACTCAACATGGCTCGCAACATGGGGGTATCAGTAGAACCGGGCGATACCAGATTGCAGCGCACTCCGTATTCCGCCAACTCCAATGCCACGCAGTGGCTCAGGCTAACCAGGGCCGCTTTGGATGCGCAGTAGCCCCCCATATTTACCCGCGGCACATGGGCGGCATTGGAGGCCAGATTGACAATACTGCCACTGCCCTGCGCCTTGAAATGCGGCATAAGGCTGCGCAGTAAATAGAAAACGCCACTGACATTGACATCGAAGCAGGCCTGCCAATCATCAAGCGCGAGCACGTCCAAGCGCCCCAAACGCAGAATTCCCGCCGCGTTAACCACTACCTGGGGCGCCATTCCCTCGGCTAGCAATTGCGCACTGACTTGAGCTACCCGCGCCGGATCAGTGATATCGAGCAGCACTTGCTCAAAATCCTTGTGCCTTCCATCAGAGATGCCCTTTTCTTCCGCCAAAAAATGGCGGTCGATACCAATCACCCGCGCGCCCAGTTGCTGGAAACTCTGCGCAATTTGCAATCCAATTCCCTGAGCTGCCCCCGTTACCCATACGCACTTGCCGCGAAAAGGTTGTTCACTTCCCAGTAAAAATTCCTGATTCATGCCGCTTGCTTCAGGCTGTTGCTAGTGATTACCGAACCACAGCGACCAGCAACATAAGTCAGCGCCATGCGATGCTCCTCCTCGCTGAAATCGGCCAGTGCATCGGCAATTAAAAAGGGCTGGATATCACGCATGAAGGCATCCAGCGCGGTCGTCATGCAACCGATATGGGCGTAGACCCCCACGATAACCAATTGGTCGCGCTGCCAATCCTTCATCATCTGCTGCAAAGGCGAACGCTGGAACGCACTGTAGCGCCACTTCACCAACACAGTGTCATCCGCATCCGGCGCCAAAGGTGCCACTACCGCCTTCAACGCAGGATCGGCTGTCGTTAAACCCGGCCCCCACATATCGTTCAATAAGGC